>JBMTAX010000172.1:0-6622 GCA_049429145.1 Myxococcota bacterium | reverse complement strand
ACGTGCAGACATTGGGCGCCAAGGGCTACCAGAGCCAGTTCGAAGAGGCGCCTGATTACGTCGTCATGTTCGTGCCTGGCGAGCACTTCGTTGCAGCCGCCCTCGAACACGACCCCGAGCTGTGGGACTTTGCCTTTCGCAATCGCGTACTGCTGGCCACGCCGACGAACCTCGTGGCCATTGCACGAACGGTGGCACAGGTGTGGCGGCAAGACACCATCGCGCGCGAAGCCGTGGAGATCGGCAAAGCCGGCGCTGAGCTTTACGATCGACTCGCCATCGCCGCAGACCATTTGAAACGGATGGGCAGCGGCCTCGAGAACGCTGTGAACCACTACAACAAATTCGTCGGTAGCTTCGAGCGTAACGTCATGGCTTCTGGTCGGCGCATGGCGGAGAAGGGCATCGAGATCGGCAAACGCGAGCTCGGTGAGGTGCCCCAAATCGAGGTGGCTCCGAGATATACTTCGGCCGATGTGACGGGCCCGAAAGTCCTCGCGGCCGCGAACGATGCCGAGACCTAGGAAGACGAGCGCGTTCAGCGTCCGTCATCGGCGCCGCTCAACAAGAGGTCCCCTCTCAGGCCCACCATGACATCGTCGTCGAAGCGCAGCGCGCCGAGTTCGACGTCACGGGGTGTGCGGTACCAGCGCGCAAAGACGGAGACGGCCCCGAAGCAACGCCACACGGCCTCGGCGACGACGAGCGTGTCGTGCGAGAGGGTGTTCCCCGGCCATTGCCGAAGGGACCCGCGCTGCAGAACCCTCGTCGACACGAGCACATCCGCGACGGCGAGCTCCCCGAAGGCCTCGGCGAGATCCCCCGCGACGGCTGTGTCCCGCTGGTAGCGCGCCCCGAGGCGCAGCCAGGTCGCCACCAGAGCTTCCCCGCGCAGCGCAAAACCGAGGCCGCCAGGCGCGGGAACAGTGGCGATGTTGCCATGTGACAGCGAGGCACCATGCAAGGCCTCGCGCCGCTCGAGCATGTAGAGCGTGCCGAACAAGCCTGTGCGATGGCCCTCGTCGTCGACGAAGAGGGAGCCCTGGCCGCGCAGAGCGATGAAGGGAAGGCGCAGCTCACTTCGCGCGCCGAGGGTTGCACCGAAGGCGGCCTGTTCCGCGCCGCCCCCGAGACCGTCACTCGAGAGGCCATACACCACGGAGCCCCCGACGAAGGGTGTGAGGGAAACAATGCCCCCTTCGTCGAGAAGGGGCCACAGCACCTCGGTGGCGAAGGCCGCCACGGGCCGCGCCGTGCCCGCGACCTTTGCGGTAGCGCTTGTATCGAGGGCCCCTTCAGCGGCGAGGGTGAGGCGAGAGAGAAAGGAGCCGAGCAGTGGAATTGTCAGCGATGCGGGAGCGAGGGGTCGGCCTTGCAGGCGTGCGGCGACGAGACGAGCGGGATCGAAGAGATTTGCAACGACGAGCTCCGCTGACAGAGCCGCGAGCGGCACGGACAGCTGTCCGTAGAGCCCACTCTGGCGCCGGTCATACTCAGGACTATTCCATAACCGGTCGACGAGCTGCCCGGTCCCGAGGGTCGCGAAGAGCGGTCCGCCTCTTGCGTAGACAAGCTCCCCGGGTCTGCCGATGCGCAGGTGCTCGACGAGGCGACTGAGTGCTTCGGGTCGAAGCTGCCCGCCATCGGTCTCGAGCCAATCTGTGCAGCGTACGTAGCGACAAAGAGGCGTGGCCTCTTCACGAGCAGGGGGGAGGTCGTAGACGGCGAGGTAGAGGGGGGCGCGCAGGCGCAATGCAAAGGCATGCTGCTCAACGCCGAGGCCCAAGCTGCCTCCTGCGAAGACGTCACGAGCCAGCACACCGACTTCCATGGAGGCCGACAAAGCGAGGCCGAGGTCGGGCGCGTCGGCGACCCGTGCCGGGTCAGTCGGCAGCTCTGCCCGTGCCGAGGAGCTCCCGACGAGAAGGGCGCAGGCGACAAGGAGGGCATACCGCACACGCGCAGCATGCCCCGCGGTCACAGGGAGCGCTCCTTTTCGTACATCGGCCGGGGGCAAATGTTTCTTCGACGATGCCTAGTCCCAGCATCGCTCGAGGAACTCCCGCACCGGCGGGGTCATCACGTCATCTCCGGGGACACCGATGGTGCGGTTGACCTGTTCGTGGGTCAACGATGAGGCGTCGATCACAGTGGCTTCATTCCCTGCTGCCACGAGTGCTGCAGCGAAGGCTTCGCATTGCTCGACGCGGTCGGCGTCTCCCCGGCACGCCAGCTGGAAGGGCGGGAGACCCGGCCCCACGTGGCTGCTCGGGGATGCGTCGACCCAGACATCGGGGTCGCTCGTGAAGACCGCTTCGTAGGCTTCGTTGCGTGCCACGATGTCTGTTGCCGAATAAGTGGTGTCATAGGAGCCGATGCAGGCGACGTCGCTCGGTACAAGCTCATGGGCTGCGAGGAACCGAGGGTTCGTCCCGGCGAGGGCCACGAGGTGCGCGCCTGCAGAGTGGCCGAGGACAGCGATGCGATCGCGATCACCCCCGAACTCTTCTGCGTGTTCGCGCACGAAGGCGATGGCTGCGGCCACGTCCTCGACGTGGTCAGGGTGGGTGACCCCGTTGCTTTGGTCGGTCAGTCGGTAGTTGACGCTGACGAGGATGGCTCCGAGGCTGTGGACAAAAGTGAGCTTGTCGTCGAGCTGGTTCGTCTTGTCGCCCAAAGACCACGCACCCCCGTGTACCCACACCACGAGGGGGCGGCCGCAGGTGGACGATGCCGGAGGGTAGACATCGAGGCGGGTCTTCTCGTCGCTCACCGGATCGCCGCGCTCAACGTAGAGCACGTCTCGAAGCTCTTCCGTGGTCACGGGAACGCAGCTCGTGGGGTTCTCACCCCCATCGACCGTGCGCTCTGTCGGCCGAGACTTGGCGCACGACACCGCGTGACCCATGCTGACGGCCACGAGCACACCCAACTGGCACACGCGTCTCGCCACGGTCGACCTCGCTTCTTCACCACCCGCCCGGCAGTGGAACGCGACACAGAGGCTAGCAGCGGTGCCCGTCGTGCACCAACCGGGTTCTCCGGCAGCGAGCTGACCTTGCGTGGAGGGCGATGAAATTGTCGATGCGCTGCGGTCACAGGCTGCCTATACCGTCCCTGACGTCTTCGCGGACCGCGAGAGTGCCGACACCGCACGACGTGGAGTCGCTGCCCATGAACCCACGCATCACTCGGTTGATGACGCGTGACCTCTTCGAGGTCGGTCGTCGACTTGTGCTGGCGCTCTTCGTCGGGCTTTTCCTTGCGAGCTGTCCACAGTCATCGGCCGAGGTGCTCGTGGTGCACGCCCCCGCGAGTCTCGCCGAGGTGATGCCTGCCATCGCACGAGGCTACGAGCGCGCGACAGGCAACCCGGTGCAGGTCAATGTGGCCAGCACCGCCCGACTCGTCTCTCAGCTCACGGCAGGAGCACCCGGCGATGTCTTTCTCTCTGCCGATTCCGCATGGATGGACCACCTCGAGGGCCGTGGCGACCTGGCTCCGAGCACGCGGCGCGACCTGCTCGGGAACGCCCTGGTGGTCGCCATACCCGTCACCTCCACGCTGCCAACGTTGAGTCGCACCGAGCTGGTGCGCTTCGTGAGCAGCGCCTCTCGTGTCGCCGTCGCCCAGGAGGGCGTACCTGCTGGTCGCTACGGGCGTGCGGCGCTGCGCTCGCTCGGGCTCGACCTCACTACAATGCCTCCGCTGTTGCACGCTGACGACGTTCGCACGGCGCTATCGTGGGTCGCCCTCTCCGAGGTAGATGCCGCCCTGGTCTACGAGACCGATGCTCGCGCCGAGCCTCGGGTTCGCGTCGTCTACCGATTCGGTGGCGACGATCATCCGCCCATTGTCTATCCCGTCGCCGTATTGGGTCGCAGTGAGAGACGCGCGGCGGCCGAGGCTTTCGTCGCTTTTTGCGAGCGCGAAGAGGCGCGCGCACTTTTCTCGTCCGCCGGTTTCCTGCCTGCGCCCACGAGGGTGCCATGAGCTCGTCGGAGCTGTCGCCTCTGTGGCTTTCGCTCGAGGTAGCTCTGCTCGCGACCCTCATCGCGACACCCTTCGCGGTGGCCCTCGGCTATGGCCTCGCCCGTCACAGGCTCCCTCTCCCTTCGCTCATCGGCGCGTTCTTGTTTCTTCCGGTGGTGCTCCCTCCCGTCATCACGGGGCTGCTCTTGCTGCGCGTCGTCGGCAGAGCGAGCCCCCTGGGTGGGGTTCTCGCCGGCATGGGTGTGCCCTTGAGTTTCTCGAAGGGTGGGGCGGTGCTCGCTGCCCTCGTCGTCGGCTTCCCCTTCTTCGTCATGATGACGCGGGCAGCCTTCGCCAGCGTCGATCCGCGACTCGAGGAAGTGTCCCTCTCCCTCGGTGTTTCGCGCGGCCAGACCTTTTTGCGGGTGACCTTGCCCTTGGCCTTGCCCGGCATCGTCGGGGGCGCAGTGCTCGCCTTCGCCCGTGCCCTCGGGGAGTTCGGTGCGACGGTGGTGCTCGCAGGAAACCTCGAGGGGCAGACGCGCACTCTTTCCCTCGCGGTCTACACCCTGCTCGACGCCCCCCGTGGAGAATCGACGATCTGGCCTTTGGTGCTCGCGAGCGTCTTGTGCTCCCTTGTCTCCCTCGTCCTCTATGAGGGCTTGATGCGCCTCGGCCAGCGCCGGATGGAGCTTCATGAACCGCGTTGAAACGACGAGGAGCCAGGTACCAGCGCTCGACCTCGATGTGCGCCTCCGCCTTGGCGAGCGGGAGTTCCACTTCGCATTCCAAGGACACGCTGCGCGCGTGGCCATCACCGGTCCCTCGGGGGCTGGCAAGAGCACGGTGCTCCGGGTACTCGCGGGCGTCGAGGTGCGGGCTTTGGGCCGCGTGAGCGTGCAAGGGCAGAGCTGGCAAGACAGTGCCGCCGGTCTCTTCCTGCCGCCGCACCGCAGGCGGGCGGCGCTCGTGCCCCAGGATGCCCAGCTGTTCCCCCATCGTAGCGTCCGTGAGAACCTCGCCTGGGCGCTGCCGGTCTCGCACGTCGAGGAGCTGGCGCGCGTCGCTGCGCTGCTCGGGATCGAGCATTTGCTCGACCGCCGTCCTCGTCACCTCTCGGGAGGGGAGCGGCAGCGCGTCGCCCTCGGGCGCGCGCTCCTCGCCTCGCCACAGGTGCTTCTCCTCGACGAGCCCTTTGCGGCGCTAGACCGCGCCACTCGTTCGCGGCTCGCTCTCGTCGTGCGCACCGAGTGCGCAGCACGGATGCTGCCGGTGGTCCTCGTCTCGCACGACGAAGCCGACGTGGATACGGTGGCCGAGGAGGTGCTCCCCCTCGTGCCATCCGGAAGTTCTGCCTGATGTGACGCGGTTCCGGGGTAGCCCTCTTCGGCTCTCCCTCGTGTTCGTGGGCGTTTTCTGGCATCTCTCCCTCGAGGAGCCGTTGTGGTCATGCCCGAGCCATTCAGTGAGACGCCTGCTGATCTCTCCCCCGAGGAGCTTCTCGACGGAGAGCCTGTGCTGCGAGCCGCCTCTCCGCTGTGGATGGTGGCACGCGCGCCGGTGCTCAACCGCTTCGTGGTCGAGATGCAGCGTTCGCTGCGCGACTACGAGGGCGCACATGGCGTCTTGCGCTTGTCGTTCTCGCGAGCGGAGGTCCAGCAGGCCCGCGCAGAATTCATGGACATGATCCGTGACGGTGAGCGCGCCCTCCACCACCTCGCTGGCCTCCTCGCCCGGCACCTCCTCGGTACCTTTCAGCTGCGCAGCGTCGCCATTGGCGAGGTGGAGAAGACCCGCGAGCGCTTTACCCTCTCCGTCGACGTTTCGCCCGAGGAGGTCCTCGCCACCACCGATCTCGACCTCGGTACCCGCGTGCTCGCGCGCCTCGCCATCGCCGATCAACGTGGGTGGCTGCGCGCGCAGCTCGTCTCCAACGTGGTGGAGTACGAGCCCGCAGAGCCGAGCCCTCGCGCCGTCTACCGCATTTTGACGAGGATCAAGGCGGAAGAAGAGATCTGGAACAAGGTGGCCGACGAGCTCTTTGAACTCGACCGCATCGTGCTGCGCGACAAACAGCTCCGTCACATGGGGCGCTTCGTGAAAGACGTCTTCGGCATCAAGATCGTGGTCGGCAGCCAAGAAGATGCGCGCCGCGTGCAGGAGGAACTCACGGGCCTCCGCTTCGCTGTACAGACCCTCGCCGTGCTTGGCCTGCCCGTCGACGAGCACCATGAGTGCCTCCGGTTCCTCGAGGTGAAGGATTACCTGACCCGCGAATCAAGGAAGCAGTCGGGGTGGGCCGCGATGAAGTCAGTGGTGCGGTGGGGGCAGGGCACGTTCGAGATCCAGGTGCAGCCCCTCTCGAACTTCTTGCACGAGCGAGAGCGCCTGACCAAAGAGAGCCACCGAGGTTTTAAAGAGACACGCGAGCGCGTCCGCGACGAGGTGGCCGCTCGCATCCCGCTCTTCGGGTTTACCCGCTCCCTGCTGCGCTGGCTTTTCATCGACCCCACCGCCGATCCCCCCACCCAAGAGGGCGTCGAGGTGGTCTTGCGTGATTGAGCGCCCGGTGTCGTCTCGCGGGCCATGGACAGATCTGCAGCGCAGAAGCATTTGCAGCGAGGGGGCAGGTCAGGCATAGACCCATCAG
>JBMTAX010000171.1:0-6624 GCA_049429145.1 Myxococcota bacterium | reverse complement strand
GGAACGCCAGCAGAGCCACAAGGCCTGAGTTCCATCCACGAGTGGATCGACGTCGCCACGGGGGACAGTTGCACCACAGGGGAAGACTGCGGGCTCGATGATGGACCCGCTGCTCGCATCAACCACATTGCCTTGTCGCTCCCGGTTTCCCTCGGCTGCCCCGAGGGCGGCGCCGCCCTCGTCGGACTCGGCCGAGATGAGAGCGGCCCCCTCGACGACCTCTGGCTATACGTTGAGGAGAATCGCGCGAAGGACGCGGCGGGCTTTCACCGCGTGTCAGGCCTGCCCTCCCTCGCTCGCTTCGACGTCGCTGCAGCGGTTTTGCCAGGGTGCCGAGTGGTATTGGCAGGCGGCCAACTTGGCAGCGGTGCCGTCACCGACGTGGTGCAAATACTCGCCTTTACCGAGGAGGGCTCGCTGCAACTAGTAGAGGAATCAAATCTCCCCTTGCCGCTGGCCGGAGCCGCGGTGATTCCTCTTGAAAACCAGCTCGGTGAAGTGGTCTTCCTCGGTGGCTATGACGACGACGGCCCCGTCTCCAGCGCGAGTTCGTTCTATGTGAACGCCGGGTTGGTCGAGACCTGCGCCCTGTCCGACGGCAGTTGCAATGGCCTCGTCCAGTCGCTGCGGTGTCCGAGCCGTTTCCCTCAGGGAGGTATTCTGTCACCCGGTGCGACCGCCGCTGCCATCGTGATCGGCAGCGACGACGTAAACTGTGCCTCGGTGGCGGAACTGCTCTTGGCGAGCGAGACAGCGCCCTATCTCTCACTGACGAGGCTCGTGGCAGCTCCATCGACGACACGGCTGAGCGGGTTCAGCGTGACGTACGTGCCGGGTGGTGCGCTGGTGGTGGGCGGCACCGGGGAGACGGGGGTGGTGCTACCGCTGGCCGAGGTGGTGCAACCCGCTGAAACGAATGACGAACCAACCGCCGTGCGTTTCCGCGCCGTCGGCGCACTCGCGCACGCCCGCAGCCATCACGCGGTGATCTCCTTTCCCTTCGCCACCGTCGTAGCCGGCGGCTTCGACGGCAGCGAACCCTCGGCCACCCTCGAACTTTTCGTGAGCAGCGGCACGACGGAGAGCACGCCATAGCCCTTGTCGCGCCTCAGGGAGAACGCTGTGCCTAGAGCTTCTCGTACACCTTCGCGGTGCCGCCTGCGGGCACGGTGACCGTGACCGTGCGCGCCGCCCCAAGAGCGGGGTTTTCGAGCACCAAGGTCACATTGCCCGCGGGTTGCTTGAGACACGCCATCGGCGCCGTCCCTACACGACGACCCTCCACAGACACGTAAGCCCAAGGTTCCACCACGATAGAAACGCAGCCCTCTCCACCAGGGGCAGCCGCCGCGTTCTTCGTCGTCGTGCGTGGGCCACCCTGAGCCGCGGCAGGGCTCTTCCGCCGCGGTGCTTGGGGTGCAGGGGCCTCGGCGATCTCGGCAGCGACATTCGCCTTCGGTCGCGCAAGGTCGGTGGGCGGAGGTGCGTCGACGACGATACCATGGCCGATTTCGGACAACGCAGCGACTTCGGTAGACGCCACACGCTGCGAGGGCGCGGCGGGTGGCGCTACCTCCTCAGGGGCGTGGGTCACTCCCCAAAGGGCTACCCCTAGCATCGACGCGGCAGCCGCGGCGATCGCGATGGGCACGATGCGCGAGGGCACCGCTGGATGGGCTACTTGTGGCGTGGCGAGCGCGGGGGCAGCCTCCGCGGCAACGGCCGCCCCGCTCACCACCGTAGGCACATCCGCGTACCGAGGCTCGGGCTCGTCGAGCCCAATGGCCTCTGCCGCGCCAGTGGCCGTACCCAGTTCTTGCGGGCTGGAGGGACGATAGGACTTGGTGACAGCCCGCTCTGAGGGTGTGCCCGGAACCTCGAGGGCGGTGTCGAAAAACTCGCTCACGCTGAGCCGGGCATAGGAATGCAGGCGCTCGCGCCGCTCAGGCTGTTCAGCCTCGAGAGCCAGCACCCTCTCTGCCAACCCGTGACTCGTGTAGCCGGGGTCGAGTTCATGCAGGGTGCGGGTGAGCTCTCGCTCGAATTCCGCGGCGTTCGAGAACCGCTCATTGCGTGCAAAAGCGAGGGCCCGATGCAGCACGCGAAGTACATTACCGGGGACGTAGGCGCCGAGGGTCTCGTCGAGGTCAGGCACCTCCCCCATGGCCACCATGCGCAAGGTGTCTAGGGTATTTCCCGTCGGATACATGCGACTGTTCGAGAGCATTTCGAACAGCACCACCCCGAGGGAATACAAATCGCTGCGCGCGTCGAGGGGCTCGGCACGGGCCTGCTCGGGAGACATGTAAGGAATCTTGCCCTTGATGGTGTCTGCCTCGGTCTGCAATAGACTCATCGCGGCTTTCGCAATGCCGAAGTCGATGAGTTTCACTGACCCGGTGTCATCGATCAGGATGTTCTGCGGGCTGACGTCTCGGTGCACGATGTGCAGGGGTGTCCCGTCGAGGCTCGCCTTGTTGTAGGCGTAGTCGAGGGCGCGGCAGGTCTGCTGGGCCACCCACAACGCGTCGGTGACGGGCAGGCGCAGCTCGTGCTTCGCTTGGTAGCGCAACAGCCCAGCGACGCTGGTCCCGCGCACGAATTCCATGGCGAGGAAGAAGTGCCCATCGACCTGACCAAACTCGATGACCTGCGCGATGATCGGATGGCCTAGGGTGATGGCGACTCGCGCCTCGTGCAAGAGCATCTCTGCGAAATCGTCGGAGCCTTCGTGCTGCGTGAGGATGCGTTTGATGGCGAAGAAGCGCTCGACACCATGGGTACCCGCTTTCGCCAGGAACACCTCTCCCATGCCGCCGGCTGCGAGGCGTTCTAGGAGCACATATTTGCCGAAGCGGACGGGTTGCACAGCGAACATTGCCTCCGAGGGAAGGGGCTTTCATTCATGGTAGCCGCAGTGCGACGCTGACCACCAGCAACCGGGGGGCACCTTGGGGCGCTCGCGCTATTTGTCGCATTGCGACAAACAGCGCGTCCAGGACAAACAGAAAACGTTCTTCGAAGAAAGCCATCGCACCGATCCGTATCAGATCGAGACAGTGAAGCAGGCACGGTTGTGAGCGTCCTCACCGAGATCAAAGCTGGACACGTGGAGGTGAGGGCATTGGATCATCAGAATGTCACTGGTCGAGGGGGAGGGAGCCTACTCGCCGCGGTGGTCGTGGCGTCGTCGATCTTGGCATGGGTCCCACCTGTGGCGGCGCAGACCATTTGCATGGACCCGAGCTGCGGCAACGCCGGCGGCGGCGGCGGCGGCGGCTCGACCTGCCCGCCCGGAGGAAACAACAACTGCTTTGAAAACGTCGACTGCTTCCAGGTCAGCGCGGGGTCATACTCGTTCAGCGCAACGACCACTCCCGCGTGGGGCACTGCGGGAGAGCAGCTCTCCTCCCCCCTGGGGGTCATCGTCAGAGACAGCAATTGTGACCCCTCAAGAAAAGCGATGGACGTGACGTTCGAAGTGTACGAGGCGACGGCTGGGTGGACGGGAGCGATGCTCGGTGCCGGCGGGAACGCGGTGCCGAGTGTCACGGTAAAGACGGACAGAAATGGATTCGCAAGCGCCGTCGCGATTCTCGGCGAGAAGGCGGGAACCGAACGCTACTGGTTCAGGGTAAGCTCGAGCGCAGTGGCGAACAGCCCGATCTACTACAGCGCGGTGGCCCTCCCCGGCCCCGTGAGTGCGCTGCAACTGACGGGTTTGGTATCGCCAGCTGCGCTGGCGTCAGAGGGGAAGGAGGGCCTTCCCCAAAGTGTCACGGTTCGGGCGGTGGACCAGTATGGCAACCTCGCCGCCTACCAATGGGGAACCACGACGTCAGCCTACACAGAGAAGATCACCTTCTCGGCAACCCGGAAATCCGATGGGTCGTCCGCAGGTGAGGCGATTGTCCTGCCTTCGGAGTACCAGTTCACCACTGCAGATCTCTCCGCTCACGCCTTCGACGTCGTGTTTCACCAATGGGGTGATTGGACGCTGACGGTCAGCGATGGCGCCCTCTCGGCGACTGCAGAGGCCAGTATCGTAGAGCCCACCGTCAACCTCAAGTTTGCGCCGGATATGCAGCTAGAGTCGTTGGACGCTGGGCCCGCGGACGTAGCGGTGGGGACGGACGTCTCTCTATCGGTGACGGTGCTCAGTGGTGAGGCGTTAGCGCAAGGCGCGACGGTGAACTGGTCGCTCAAGAACTTGCTGACCTTGGAGGTGACCCCGTTGGCAGTTGGCGTCACCACCGACGGCGTCTCCACGGTATACGTACCCTTCGGCACCAAGGCTGATGTGGACTACGAGGTGACGGCAGCGCTGCTCACCGGTGAGACCAAGACATTTTCTTATCGGACCATCGCAGGCGACACCACGCAACTCGTCATGACGGAGGTGTGGCCGCGAACCGCCGGCGTTTCCGGAAGTATTTCCCTGGTGGCGAAAGACGCCTACGGCAATCCTACGCCGGCCTACACTGGTGTGCTCCGATTGGTAGCGGAGAACGTCGTGGAGGAAGGGGGTGCTCAAGTCTCATCAAGCTCGGCGGATGCGACGTTGGCACAGAGCACGACATACCAGGTAGCGACCAGCGAGGACTTCTTCTCGATAGCAAATGCCTTCGTCTTCACGCAGTCGGGCGTCAAGCGACTCATCGTGAGCGATGAGGACAACCCGCTTCTCCAAGACGACTTCACTTTCCTCGTCGATCCTGCAGCAGCGGCGAGCCTCGTCGTGGAGCCTACATTGGCGGGAACCACCTCGGTAACGGCGGGTACGCCGGTATCGCTCTCTGTGGCGGCCTACGACCCCTTCGGGAATCACGCGACGAGCTATGGCGGTGATGTCGCCCTCGCCTCCTCAGATGGGGTCGCCGTGCTGCCGACAACAACTGCGCTGGTCGAAGGGAGCGGGCAGTTCGAAGCAACCTTTGGCACTGCGGGCACGAACACGATCAGCGTGGACGGCTCGAACCTCGCCGGGGGCACCTGGAGCGTTGTGGTCACCCCGGGCGCCCCGCACGCGGTGCTGCCCGCTGCGGGGCAAGACCAAGCCGGTGAGGTGGGAACAGCGTTGCAGACCTCGCTGCGGGTGCGCGTCATCGACAGTTTTGGCAATGGAATCGAAGGGGCCATGGTGAATTGGAGCGTCGCGGCTGGGGGGGGCTCCCTCACGACGACGGAGACCGTCACCGACAGCAACGGTTACACCGGCACCGACGCGACCCTCGGCACTGACGCAACATCGCCTCAACGATTCGAAGCCTATGTGCCCGCGCTCGCCACGTCGGTTGAGTTTGCCGCCGAAGCTCTCCCAGGCGCTGCGACCCACCTTCTGGTGACGTCGGGCGCGACGCAGGTGACGTCGGGCGACACCGTGACGTTGTCGGTCGCGGCCCTCGACGCCTACGAAAATGTCGCGACAGGCTACACGGGCACGCTGACGGTCAGCGCCTCAGAGGAGGGGGGCACCTCCACCGCCCACCCCGTGGGCTCGTCAGATGCCGGGGAGCGAATCATCGAGGTCCCCCTCTCTCGTGCCGGCCTACAGACGATATTCATCGACGACGGGGTACTCTGGCCGGTCACCGTAGAGGTGCTGGTAACGCCGGGCGCCGCAGCTTCGCTCCTGGCGTGGAGCGGTGACGGGCAATCAGGAGTCGTACAGACTGCGCTCGAACAACCGCTGGTGGTGATGGTGACCGATGCGGCAGGCAACGCTGTTCCCGACGTCGTAGTGAGCTGGCGTGCAGGCACCCAAGGGGGCTCCTTGCCCACACAGTCCGTCACGGGCAGCGATGGAACCAGCGCCGCCTCGCCAGTGCTCGGCACCGTGGCGAGTACCGATGGCTATGTGTTCACCGCCACTCTCGCGGCGGGTGCGTCGGTGGATTTTACCGCGAGCGCCCTGCATGGCCCGGCGAGCTCCCTCGAGGTCACGGGTCTCGTGTCAGGCGCCGCCGTGGGCACGCCTCTCGACGTCACCGTGCGCGTCCTCGACCGTTTCGGCAACGTAGCCACGGGGTACCGCAACACCCTTCGCTTCTCCAGCGACGACCCGCAAGCGTCGCTACCGGAGCCCGTGACTTTGGGAGACGTAGACCAAGGCTCTCTCCTCCTCGAGCGGGCAGTGCGCTTTGGCAGCGTGGGCTCCCACACGCTAACGGTCACCGACGCCGTCGATGCTGGCGTCGTCGGTGTGAGCGCTGGAGTCGAGGTCATCGCACGCCCGACCCCGTCCCTCCTTGAGCTGGTATCGGGGGACGACCAAAGTACCACGGTGGCGACACCCTATGCGGAGCCGCTCGTGGTGCGAGCTTTGACGGCTCAAGGAACACCGGTCGGTGGCGTCGAGATCATGTTCCAAGGCTCGGAAGGCACCATCGATGACGTCGTGGTCACTGGGGCAGACGGCACAGCGCCTGCCACAGCCATCGCCGGAAGCCGCGCAAGGGGCGAACAGTACGTCGCGGTGGCCGCTGGCCTCACTCCCGTCTCCTTCGCGATGCGTGCGATCGCTGGGGCGGCTGTGAACCTCGTTGCGACAACCTCGTCGACGTCAGCGGAGTCGTGTCAGCAAGAAGAGTTCACTCTCATTCCCCATGACACGCACGGCAATGT
>JBMTAX010000170.1:0-6639 GCA_049429145.1 Myxococcota bacterium | reverse complement strand
CCCCCCCCCCCCCCCCCCTTGTCGCAGCGCACCAGCGCTCAGGTGCCGAGCGCAGCCGACGTGAGCTCCTCGCTGCACGACGCGGCATCGCAGAACTCGGTGCCTTCCCAACACATGGGAAGTCCGGATGCGCCGAGCACGACGCCGGCCTCAGCCGTCCACACCACGACGGTACCGTCGCTGAGGGAGAGCTTCACGCGGTCTTCGCCGAGGAACATGGCGGTTGACCGAGCGCCCTGGGTCCTCGCGGCGACGACCTGCCTTGCGGCGTCAGTGGACCAGGCAACGGAGAGCTCACCGACGGTTAAGGTCCCCTCGGCCCCATCGTCATTCGAAGTCGCGCTCAGGTAGGCCTGACCGTCTAGCGAACCTTGATAGACCACAGCACCGTCACTCTCGACGACGGTCATGGACAGGCTCCTGCCGTCGACAGTGGCCTCGTAGGTCGCGATGCCCGCCACCGTCGTACTCGTCGCGTCCCAAAGAGAGAGCAAGAGTTCCCTGTCCTCCGCGATGGCGGCGTTCTCCGCCTCTACCACCGCCATGGCGTCGTCATAGGCGTCTGTGCTCGCGCAGGCTGCTTGGTGGTGGGCGGAGTGACTCGGCTCTGGGACGACGACGAGCTCCAAGGGAAAGAGGGCTGGCCCACCACCCAGTGAACCGGGCAAGGCGTCGCAGGCAGCAACAACAGCGAGCAGGGAGAAACCAGCGAACCGCGAAGCGATCGCGAAAGTAGGTGTGGTCATGGGCCCATACTCCACGCACGAAGCTCACGAGCGCACCCGGGTGAGGGGGTAGACTCGTGAGAAGACACACCAGCAAACGTCATCGACGTCACCATGACGTGGGACTCCTGCCGGATGAGAGGTGGATAGTCCAGGCGTTCGATCAGGGGCAAATCATCGAGCCGAAGCGCTGCTATGCCCGGTGCCCCTCACGCCCATCGCGCGCAGCAGCGCCGGAACGAGCATGAGGCACGACGCGAGAGCGGCCCCGAGGGTGAGCCCTGACAAGATGCTGAAGTCGCGCAGTGCCTGGAAGTCGCTGAGCCCCATGACGGCAAAACCAATGAGCAATAGCACGACGCTATAGACGACCGGCCGGCCCGCCCCACGAAGCGTGTGTACCATCGCCTCCTCGAGGTCAGAGGTGATGCGAAGCTCTTCCTTCAGACGGGCGAGCAGGTGCACGCACGAGTCCACCGCGACCCCCAGCGACATCGAGAAGATGATCACCGTCGCCACCCGTAGCTCGACGTCGAGCAGCGTCATGGCACCGAGGGCGCAGAGGATGGGCAACACGTTGGGTACGAGCGCGACGAGACCGAAGCGTACAGAGCGAAACAACACGGCGATGAATGCAAAGATGGCCGCCACAGCGAGGAGAAGCGAGGAACTCATGTCACCGACGATGTTCTCGAGACCTCGCGAAGCGATGACGGTCCCGCCCGAGACATGGGTGGTCACCCCCGGTAACTGGAGTTGTGCGAGCTCTTGTTCGAGCTCCACCTGGAAGGCGGTAAATACGCTGCTGCCGGAGTCGGGGATGAGCGCAGTGATCCGTGACATGCCGTGGGCTTCTGCCATCACCCCTGCGAGGGCCCGCGCTTTGGCTTCTGCGTCGGCCAGGTCGAAGAGGAGCTGTATCTGCCGCACCTTGTCGTCCCCCCACTGCTCGACGGGGGTAGCAGCCTCCCCCGAGAGGGCGCGCTCGATCACTCCGAGGGCCTTTGCGTAGGAACGGGAGGTGACCTTGATGGGATGAGCCTGCAAGAAGCTTTCGATCTTCGCCATGGCTCGCACGACGTCAGGGTCGCTGAGCCTTGCGGGGTCTGCGGCAGCAAAGACGATGTCGAACGGCATGATGCCCGCCATCCTCTCCTCGAGAAAACGGGTCGCTTGCAAGGAAGCGTCATGGTCGGGGAGTTCACTGATGAGCCGCTGGTTTGAGCTCACCTGTGATGCCAGCAAGGTTGCGCCACACAAGATAGCTCCGCTCATCGCCAGCACGGCACGATGACGGCGCATAGAGAAGCGTCCGAGGGCGTCGAGAAGCGTGATGAGACGTCCAGAGCTGCCTTCGACAGACGAAGTGCGGGGCTTTGGGAGGGGTAGGTAGCAGAGCAACGCGGGCAACATCAGCATGGTCGCGACAAAAGCGCCGAGGACCCCCACCGCTGCGTCGATGCCGAACCGCTGGATGAGCGCCATGTCGGCGACGACCGAAGAGCCAAAACCGATAGCTGTGGTCGTCGTCGTCAACAGGCAAGGGAGAAACATGGCATCGACCACGCGGGCGAGCACGATCTCTTTGTCGACGGCGCCTCCGCCTGCGCGGGCGAGTCGCAGCTCGTCCTCGAACCGAGCGACGAGGTGCACCGCATCAGCGATGCCGATGACGAGCAGGAGGACGATGATGGCGTTGTTGACGACGTTGATCTCGTGTCCAGCGAGCACGAGATAGCCGAGTGCCCACAGGGTTGCCGTGCCCGTAGCGAGGAAGGGCAGGAGCACGCCGCGCAGGTCGCGGAAACTGAGGTAGAGCAAGAAGCCCATGATGAGCACGACCAACGGTACGAAGGTGAGCTGGTCGCGCTTGAGGGTCTTGATGATCACGTCCTGGCTCACGGGCACACCCGCGAGCTGTAGTCGAATAGACGGATTTTCGCTGTCTGCATCCTTGACCGCCTTCTGCATGGCAGCCACCACACGGACTCGTGCATCCTCGTCACCCCAGGCTGGGTCGAGGCGCAGATAGAGGGCTGAAACCTGCAGGTCTTTGCTGACGAGCAGACCGGTGAGCAATGGGTCTTTGCGCAGCCGTTCGAGGGTCGCGGGTGTGATCTCCCCAGCAGCGCCTAGGACCGGAGAGAAGCCGAAGACCCCCTCGTCGGGGAGCTGGGCAGTGACGAGGGACTGCACCTCGGCCACGCCGGCGATGTGTGCGAGAGCGTGGTGCAATTGCACCAAGGCCGTGCGCACAGGAGCATCTGCGAGGTCGCCCTCGAGAGCGACGACGCAGACGTTGTCGCCAGCTCCGAAGGCGGGCACCTGTCTCTCGAGATAAAATTCGAGAGCAGGGTCCCCCGAGAGGAAGAGATTATCGGGCGAGAAGTTGAACGTAAGCCGCGTCGCCGCAAATCCGAGAACCAGGGTGACGACGAGGGAGGCCGCCAAACAGAGTGCGCGTCCCCTGACGAGCAAGAGCGCGAGCGACGACGGCGGGGCAGTCTCAGCCATGGGCGCGATTCCTCAAGACGCTGGGACGGTCGTTCCGGGGGTCGGTAAGAAGACGAGGTAGACCGCGAGTGCGAGCAGGCCAAAGGCCGCGGCATGGTTCCAAGAGAGACGTTCTCTCAACCACCATACGCTGAAGGCAGCGAAGACGGCGAGGGACAGCACCTCCTGTAACACCTTGAGCTGAACGACGCTGAAGGTGCCGTGGCCCCAGCGATTCGCGGGCACCTGCAGGCAGTACTCGAAGAAGGCGATCCCCCAGGACACGAGGATGACCTTCCAAAGGGCCGTCTCCTTGAAACGAAGGTGGCCGTACCAGGCAAAGGTCATGAACACATTGCTGGCGACGAGGAGCAGCAGCGTACGCATGCAGGGCAAACCTTTGAGGTGAAACGCTGGCAAAGGTCGTCAGCGTCGGTTCCCCAAAGCCAAGCGAGTCGCGAGGCGCTCTGCAAGTACCTCGGACCACGGGAGGCGACCATGGTCCAACAAGGCGCGACCGTGGGCCCGAAGGTCAGCGGTCGACGTTGAACTCGACGCGCCTGTTCTGTTGCCGACCCCGTTTGGTGCGATTGGACGCGATGGGTTTGCTCTCTCCGAACCCTCTCGCCTCCAGGATGTCGCCGTCGAGTCCCTCTCGATCGATGAGCCACTCCCGCACCGACTGGGCCCGCGCTTCTGACAAGCGCTGGTTGCTGTCGTCGCTACCGACATCGTCGGTGTGCCCCTCGATACGCACCAACTTGAGATTGGAAGAGCGGATGGCGTCGGCCACTTCGGCGAGCAACGCAGCACTGGCCGAGCGGATGGTCGCCTTACCGGTGTCAAATTGCACCTGCTGCTTGATCTCGATCTTGTCTTTCTTGATGACGATGAGCTTGTACTTCTTCGGACAGCCGTGGCGCTCGGGCTCCTCGGGCTGGGCGACACCCACCTCGGTCGGGCACCGGTCTTCCAGGTCAGGAATACCGTCACCATCTTGATCGGGGCAGCCCTTCGACTCAAGAGGCCCGGGCTCGTTCGGGCACAGGTCGATGGTATCGAGAATCCCGTCACCATCGTTGTCCACTTCGGGGCAGCCGTCCTCATCCTGCCAGCCATCGTTGTCCTCGGGCTGGGTCGGGCATTGGTCGACGTCGTCCTCGAGGCCGTCACCATCGGTATCCACGTCGGGACAGCCGTCTTCGTCACGGTCGCCGTCTTTGTCCTCGGGTTTGTCGGGGCAGGCATCGTCTTTGTCGGCGATGCCGTCGCCATCACGATCCTCGACGGGGCAGCCGCCATTGCTGACGGGGCCTGGGGTGTTGGGACAACCGTCGACGGTATCGAGCACCGTGTCTTTGTCGTTGTCCGGATCAGGACAGCCATCAGCGTCTTCGAAGAGGTCTTTGTCTTCGGGCTCGTTCACACAACGGTCGAGGGGGTCGAGCACACCATCGTTGTCGTTATCGGGATCGGGACAGCCGTCTTGGTCCGCAAAGCCGTCGTAGTCCTCGGGGCGATCGGGGCAGGCATCGTCCTTGTCGAGGATGCCATCCCCATCCTGATCGAGATTCTTCTTGATGAGAACCCTCTTGGGCCCGCAGTCTTTCGAATTGGCCAGGGCGAGCTTGACGTTTTCCACGGCGACGTCGATGTGCTGCTGTGCCCTGAGGAAGTTGCCCTGCTGCAACTCGGTCTCTGTGAAATCGACATGTGTCTCGGCGAGCGCCAGCTCCCGCGAGGCACAGGTGTACGCACCCGATTTACGAGCCTTCTCGATGTCGAGGCGAACGACCTCTGTTTGACGATAGATGCCGGGGCCGACGCAAGAAATGAAAAGCGCCGCCCCGAGGATCACGAGCAATTTCACAGGCAGTGAGAGCGAACGTGGAAGATGCCGCGCGGTACGATTATTTTGCGCCGCCTTGGAAAGTCCGCCGTGGGCTGTGGTCTGTTCCGCTTTCACTCTGGCTGCTCCGGGGCGACGGGGACGACCTGCACCTCCACGGAATTTGCCGCGGGGCCTCTCGGTGCCTTCTGGATGATCACACGAGGCGACGCAGGGCCCTGCGATGAAGGCGCGCTGCTATCGAAGGTCTCGATGCCCAGACCTTGCGGTGCGCGTAGTTTGTCCCGCTCGCGCTCGGCTCGCTCTTTGGCCTTCACCGCGAGCTCCTGTGCCTTGTAGGCGTAGTCGATGGAGGGCCCGAAGTCGGCATAGCCCTGCTCTTCTCGCGCCTTCGACAGATAGGCAGAGGCAGCGGTGTACTCGTAGACGGCGTATTGCTCAGCCTCGGCGGCCTTCGCTCCGTCGAGTTCAGCCTCGGCGGAAATGATGAGGTAGCTCGACATGAGGGGACCGCACGCACTGAGCGAGGGTGCGACGAGAATACCGAGCAACACGAGGGGTAGGCGAGCCGACATGAAAGACCTCGACCCCCAAGCCCAAACGGGTCGACGCCGCGAGGCTCGACGGAGAGCAGACGCAGGGGTTCTTCGGGGATAACGCGGGGCCGCGAAGTGGGTCAAGAAATGCGCTGTTCGGCGGCGGGCCGAGGTGAGACGGTGCGTGGCCCACTTGGTACGGCCGCGGGAGATGGAGCAAACTGAGCAAGCTATGACTACGGAAGACGAAATACGGGCCCGGCTCGGCGCCGTCGCGGCACACCCTGACGCACACGAAGAGGTGGTCGCTGCGCTGGTCTGCTTGCTGACGCAGGAGTCGCCCGCAGAGAGTCACCGCATCGCGCCACGGCTCTATGCCCGTCGACGAGGTTTGCCCGAAGAGGCGGTCATCGACACCTTCCTGCTCGCGACCAAGGCCGGTCTCCTGGAGTTCGAATTGCTACCCCGCTGCGATGCCTGCGGGGGCTTTTGCGAAGCCGGTGCCGACTGGAACCAGCTGTCGAAAGCTACCGGCCGCTGCGACGCCTGTGACTGTGCAACCGAGGTGAGCCTCGATGCCTCCGTCGAAGTGGTTTTCTCCCTCGACCGCTCGCTGCGCAGGCTTACCTTCGACCCTTTCGCCGACGTGCAAAGTTATGTCGCTCACGTGTTCTCCCGCTCTTTCGAGCACGGGCCAAGAGCCGCGGCATGTCTCGAACAGGCCCAGCGCGCCACGTTCCTGCTGCCGCCTGGGGGCACGTTGACAAAGACCGTCGACGTGAAGACCGGGCAGGAGTTACGCCTCGTGAGTGTCGACGCACACATGTCCATGCCTGTCACCGTAAGGGAAGGTGGCGCCAGTGACGTCCAAGTCTCCTTGCGCGATGGCGACGTCACCTTACCGCGCCTCGCGGTAGCCCCCGGTGCAGTGCGGCTCACCCTCCGAAACCTGCGCAGCGCCGGCGTCGGCCTATTTCTCATGGACGACGTACGGGCACAGATGCGCCTCCTCACGAGGAGCGCCCCAGCAGCCATT
>JBMTAX010000169.1:0-6659 GCA_049429145.1 Myxococcota bacterium | reverse complement strand
CGTGAGGGTGGCCGCACCGTGGGCGCCGGCGTCGTCAGCGAGATTCAGGAGTAGTCTCTTCCGGCCGTTTTCCGCCCGTCTTTGGCGGGCGGGAAGCGGCTTCACTGTCCCGAAGGGCCGAACTGCCTGGGTAGGGACGAGGTATGTATGGCAACGAGTAAGATTCGCATTCGTCTAAAAGCGTACGATTACAAGCTTCTCGACCAGTCCGCGAACGAGATCGTCGAGACCGCAAAGCGCACGGGGGCCAATGTCGCGGGCCCAATCCCGCTGCCGACCAAAGTGAACCGCTACACGGTCCTGCGCGGTCCCTTCATCGACAAGAAATCTCGTGAGCAGTTCGAGATCCGCACGCACAAGCGGCTCCTCGACATCCTCGAGCCCACCCAGCAGACGCTGGATGCGCTCATGAAGCTCGACCTGTCGGCTGGCGTCGACGTCGAGATCAAGTCCTAAGGAGCCACCCATGACGACTCTCGATATTGTCGATCTCACAAACAGCAAGGTTGGCTCCATCGATCTCGATGATCGCGTGTGGGCCGCTGCAGACCGCAAGTGGCTGCTGACGGAAATCGTGCATTGGCAGCGGGCTCGTGCTCGTACGGGCACCCAGAGCGCAAAGACCAAGGCCGAGGTCAACGGAACGACGAAGAAGCCCTTTAAGCAAAAAGGCAGCGGTAACGCCCGTCAGGGTTCTTGGAAGAACCCCCACATGGTGGGCGGCGGTGTGGCTTTTGCTCCCAAGCCGCGCGACTACGACTACAAGATGCCGAGACACAAGCGGCGTGCTGCACTGGCCACGGCGCTTTCCACCAAGGTCCGCGAGGGGAACATCAAGGTCGTGAAGGACTTCGCCCTGGGCGAGTTCAAGACCAAGCGAGTCCTCTCTGCCCTCGGAGCCCTCGGTACGCCCCATGCGCTGATTGTGGACGGTGAGAACCTTCACCTCCGCAAGAGTGCGCACAACCTGCCCGACAGTCGCTATCTGCACGCGGACGGGCTCAATGTGTATGACCTGCTGAAGTATCCGGCTCTGGTGATCACCGAGTCCGCGGCCAAGGCAGTCGAAGCCCGCCTCCTAGGTGAGAGCGGGGAGGAGGGCTGACATGAGCCGCATTTATGAGGTCCTAAAGAGCCCGATTATCACCGAGAAGTCATCCGCCATGAAAGCCGAAGCCAACAAGGTCGCATTCCGCGTGAACCGGGACGCGAACAAGGTGGAGATCAAGGCGGCTGTAGAGAAGCTTTTCGAAGTGAAAGTCGAAGACGTCAGCACAATGATCAACCGCGGCAAGCCCAAGCGTGTGGGTCGGAGCGTTGGCCGTCGACAGAACTGGAAGAAGGCCATTGTGACGCTCGCCGAGGGAACCGACCTCGATGTGTTCGGCAGCTACGAAGCGTCCGAAGCTCCCGTCGAAGAGTGACGGTGCTCCGTCGGGGGAATGGTGCGATACTGTCGCACTATTCCCTCGACAAGTAAAACCAGGGCGCTACAACGCCCCCAGGGGGCCGATAAGGGATCAGATCATCTGGTCCCGCTATGGCCCAAGGATGAGAAATGGGAATCAAGCATTATAAGCCGACCAGCGCTGCTCGTCGGCAGATGTCGAGCTCTGATTTCAAAGAGCTCACGCCGGGCAAGAAGCCTGAGAAAAAACTCACCAAGGGCAAGACTGCCACCCATGGTCATGGAAACACGGGGCGGGTGACCGTTCGATTCCGTGGCGGCGGACACAAACGCAAGCTCCGTTTGGTAGACTTCCGCCGTGAAAAACTCGGTGTACCTGCGAAGGTCGCTGCCGTCGAATATGATCCCAATCGTACGGCCCGTATTGCCTTGCTGCACTACCATGATGGCGAGAAGCGCTACATCCTGGCTCCTGTAGGACTCCAGGTGGGTGACACAGTCGTCACGGGCGCAGACGCTGATGTCAAGCCAGGAAACCACCTGCCCATCCGCAATATTCCGCTCGGTACCCAAATCCACAACGTGGAGCTCCGCCCTGGCAAGGGTGGCCAACTCGTTCGTTCAGCTGGAACTTCGGCCCAGCTGATGGCCAAAGAAGGCCGATATGCGCAGGTTCGTATGCCGTCGGGTGAGACGCGCATGATTCTGCTGGACTGCATGGCGACCATTGGTCAAGTGGGCAACATCGAGCATGAGCTCGTCAAGATCGGCAAGGCTGGTCGCTCGCGATGGCTGGGACGTCGTCCTCACAACCGCGGTGTCTCCATGAACCCGATCGACCACCCCCACGGCGGTGGCGAGGGTCGTACCTCTGGTGGCCGTCACCCTGTGACGCCCTGGGGCGTCCCGACCAAGGGCCATCGTACCCGCAAGAACAAGCGCACGGACAACATGATCGTCCGCCGGCGCGGGAAGAAGTAATCGGAGTTACCCATGCCGCGCTCAGTCAAAAAAGGTCCGTTCATCGACCATCATCTCTACAAGAAGGTGCTCGAGTCAGAGCCCTCCGCCAGCAAGGTCATCAAGACGTGGTCACGTCGTTCGATGATCGTGCCCGAGTTCATCGGCCGCACTTTTGCTGTTCACAACGGTCGCAAGTTCATTCCCGTCTACGTTACCGAGAACATGGTTGGCCACAAGCTCGGTGAGTTCGCGCCTACGCGGCACTTCCCCGGCCATCCCGCGGACAAGAAGGGTAACAAGAGGTAATCATGGCTACCCGTGAGAAAGAAAAAGCCGAGGCCCGCGCGGCCGCTCGCAAAGACGGCCCTGCGCGTGCGGAGATTCGTGGTGTCCGTATGAGCGCCCGAAAGGTGCGCGTGTTGGCCGACTTGATCCGCAACAAGAGCGTGGAAGAAGCCTTGACCACCCTCGCTTTCCAGCGCCGCATCGGCGTCGAGCCCTTGAAGAAAGTACTCGATAGTGCCATCGCGAACGCTGATCAGCGCGGCATGGACATCGACCGACTCATGGTCACTGACCTCCAGGTCAACAAGGGCCCCATCATGCGTCGTTTCATGACTCGTGATCACGGCCGCGCTTCCCGCATCCGCAAGCAGACCTCCCACATCCGCGTCGCCTTGAGCGAAGCATAAGAGAATCAATCATGGGTCAGAAAGTACACCCCACAGGATTCCGGCTCGGCGTCATTCGGAGCTGGGACTCTCGTTGGTTCCGCGAAAAAGGCTACTCCGAGTGGCTTCTCGAGGACCTGCGCCTCAGGAACTACATCCACGATAAGCTCAAGTCGGCTGGCATCGCGCGGGTCGATATCGAGCGTGCCGCGAATAAGTGCAAGGTCAATGTGCACACTGCTCGCCCGGGCATTGTCATCGGCAAGAAGGGTGCTGGTATCGACCAGCTGAAGAAAGACCTGCAGAAGCTGTCTACCAGCGAAGTCTTTCTGAACATTCACGAGGTCCGTAAGGCCGAGACCGATGCGCAGCTGGTCGCTGAAAGCGTCGCCCAGCAACTTGAGCGTCGCGTTGCCTTCCGTCGGGCCATGAAGAAGTCCATGCAGACGGCAACGAAGTTTGGCGCGAAGGGAATTCGTGTCGCTTGCTCCGGCCGACTCGGCGGCGCTGAAATGTCGCGTTACGAGTGGTATCGCGAGGGACGGGTTCCGCTGCACACGCTCCGCGCCGACATTGAATATGGCTTTGCCGAGGCGCGTACGACGTACGGAATCATTGGCTGTAAGTGTTGGATCTTCAAGGGTGAAGTTCTGCCCCAGACCGCTGCACGTGCACGGGGCTGATTCTCGACATCCGCATCAAGTGTAAGGAAACGTCATGCTGTCCCCTGCAAGAATGAAGTTCCGGAAACAGCACAAAGGCCGCATGGGCGGGACGTCTCTCCGTGGGAATGAAGTTTCCTTCGGTGACTACGCCCTCATGGCCACCGATCGTGGCTGGGTGACTGCCCGCCAGATCGAAGCAGCTCGTATCGCGATGACCCGTCGCGTGAAGCGTGGCGGCAAGATCTGGATTCGCGTCTTCCCTGACAAGCCCATCACCAAGAAGCCCGCCGAGGTCCGGATGGGTAAGGGTAAGGGTGGTGTGGAAGCGTGGGTCGCTGTCGTGACCCCGGGTCGCGTGCTTTATGAAATGAGCGGCGTTGACGCCGAGACTGCCCACAAAGCACTGACCCTTGCTGCTTCTAAGCTGCCGATCGGCTGCAAGATTCTCTCGCGCGAGCAGGAGCTGTGAAATGAAAGCCCGAGAACTGCAAGACAAAACCGTGGCTGAGTTAAAAGGTGAGGAGACCCGTCTTCGTCGGGAAATCTTCGACCTCGGATTCAAGCACGGTACCCGGCAGCTCAACGATACCGCTTCGCTGGTTCGTACCCGGAAGGACCTCGCGCGGGTTCTGACAGTGCTGTCCCAGAAAGCCCGCGCCTGAGCAGCGCACAACTCGATTTGAGGTGACCCATGAGTGAGAGAGGCTTCGGCCGCGTGCTTCAGGGTGTTGTTACTAGCGACAAGATGGCGAAAACCATCACGATTGCCGTGACCCGCACTGTCCCGCACAAGGACTACAACAAGTTCATCAAGCGACAGGCGAAGTACCACGCCCACGACGAGCGGGAAGAAGCTCACGTTGGCGATACCGTTGAGATCGTGGAGGCACGTCCTCTGTCGAAGACGAAGCGTTTCCGTCTCCAGCGGGTGCTCGAAAAAGCCCGGATCTGATCCTGAAGGGTGTCTGTGGGCGGGCTTTTTTGCTCGCCAGGGAAGGCGGACACCTGGGCTCCCCATCCGAAAGTTCTCCTCGAGAGAATTCCCGGTTGACTTCCCGTGTAGGTGTTTTACTACACCTCCTCGCTGCTGCGGAGACCCTGGTCCCCTCGGTGATCTGTCGTCGATTTCGACGCCGAGCGGCTCACGTGCCTTGCACCTGATGCCACACTTTGGGAGCTCGAGTCCGTTGTCAGAACGTAGCCTCTTGAGGCTACCCGGTGCGAAAAACTTGGTTCTCTGGGCCTTTCATAAGGCTCAAGCTCCCTGTCCTGTCTCACTGCTACTTCGATGTGGCGGTAGGTGGTTCTCATGATTCAGACACAAAGCATCCTCGAGGTCGCTGACAACAGCGGTGCCCGTAAAGTGATGTGCATCAAGGTGCTGGGCGGGTCGCATCGACGCTATGCCTCCGTCGGCGACATCATCGTTTGCGCAGTCAAAGAGGCTGCCCCGAACTCCAAGGTGAAGAAAGGTGACGTCGTTCGCGCCGTCGTTGTTCGCACCGCGAAGGAGCTCGCCCGCCCCGATGGTACCTATATTCGCTTCGACACCAACGGTGCTGTGGTGATCAACAAGGACCGTGAGCCCGTCGGTACCCGTATCTTTGGACCTGTCGCACGCGAACTGCGCGCGAAAAAGTTCATGAAGATCGTCTCGCTTGCCCCTGAGGTGCTGTGATGGCAACCCAAAAGCAAAATGTCCGTGTCAAAACGCGCATCAAAGTCGGCGATACCGTCAAGGTCATCTCCGGCGCTCACAAGGGCTCTCAGGGTCGTGTGATTGAGGTGCTCCGGGAAGTGGGTCGCGTCCGTATCGAGGACGTGGCGCTTATCAAGCGTCACCTCGCCCCCCAGAAGAATCCTCGCCACCCCGAAGGGGGCATCATCGAGGGACCCGGTTCCGTTCATATTTCCAACGTCATGGTTGTGTCCGCCGAGCTGAACCGTCCGGTTCGCATCGGTTCGACCTTCACCCAAGACGGTAGCAAGAAAAGGGTCGCCCGCGGGCGCGGCCTGAAGGCCGTCGAGCTCGGCTGAGCTACGACCTGGAGAAACTCATGGCCGATACAAACACTCCTCCACGGCTGAAGAACTTTTACGACAAGGAGATCGTTCCTGCGCTCATGACCGAGTTCTCTCTGAAGAACCGCATGCAGGTACCGCGTCTCGAGAAGGTCGTTCTCAATATGGGAGTCGGTGGCGCGGTTCAGCGCGACGGCCCCAAGGTTTTGGAGAGCGCAGTTGAAGAGCTCTCCAAGATTACCGGGCAGAAGCCAGTGTTGGCGAACGCTCGTAAATCGATCGCCGTGTTCAAGCTGCGCGAGGGTATGCCTATTGGTGTGTCCGTGACTCTCCGCAGGCAGCGCATGTGGGAGTTCGTTGACCGATTGGTCAATCTTGCTCTCCCCCGTGTCCGTGACTTCCGCGGTGTTCCGGTCAAGTTCGATGGGCGTTGTAACTATTCCCTCGGCTTGAAGGAGCAGATCATCTTCCAGGAGATCGACTACGACAAGGTCGACAAACTCCGCGGCATGAACATTACCTTCGTCACCAGCGCTCCGAACGATGAGCAGGGCAAAGCTCTTCTCACCCACCTCGGCATGCCGTTCCGGAAGTAGTTCTATATTCGCGGCCCATTGGCGGTGGCGAAGTAGAGGGTCAAACCATCATGATGACCGATCCTGTAGCTGATTTTCTGGCTCGTATTCGTAACGCGCAGCTCGTGAAGCACACCGAAGTAGTGCTGCCTTCTTCCAATATGAAGCTTCGCATCGCAGAGATCCTCTCCAATGAGGGCTATGTGGGCAACGTCCGAGAAGAGAAGGACGACAAGCAGGGAAAACTGCATGTCGGCCTCAAGTACGACGCTGACGGGCGTCCCGTGATCGAGGGATTGCGCCGTGTGTCCAAGCCGGGTCTGCGCGTGTACAAAGCCGCAAAAGATATCCCTAC
>JBMTAX010000168.1:0-6727 GCA_049429145.1 Myxococcota bacterium | reverse complement strand
GGCAGACCGAGGCACACCGCGGCGGCGGTTGCTGCCATCAGGTTCTCCACGTTGAACCCAGCCGTACCTTGAAACGTCATGGGCAGCTCGGCGACGGGGAGCCACGGCGTGCGACGCGTGGGGCCCTGGCGGTGCACCAACACATCGTTTTCGAGGGTCCAGGCCTCTCCCCCCCATGCGAGATGACTTGCCAAAGCCTCACCTTGACCACGACGGCTAAACAAGACCCTCGAGTTCGGCAGCTGTGAAGCCGCCCCCATGAGGACGTCGTCATCGCCGTTCAACACCAGCGAGCCGCCGGCGCGCAGTCCTTTGGCGACCAGACATTTCACGGCCGCCATCTCCGGGGCGTCGTAGATCCCGTACTCACCGAGATGGTCGGCGCTGACATTGGTGATGATGGCGACGTCGGCCTCGGTAAGGGCAAGACCCCGCCGGAGCATGCCCCCGCGAGCGGTCTCGAGGACGGCGAATTGCACCCTCTCATCGCGCAAAACGCTGCGCGCCCCCCCAGGGCCGGACCAATCCCCATCGCTGACTTCTTCCCCAGCGATGACCAAACCATCGGTCGTCGTGTACCCACACTGATGGCCAGCCTCCTCGCCCATGCGCGCGAGCAACCTCGTGGTCGTCGTCTTGCCATTGGTCCCCGTCACAAGGGCAACCGGGATGCGACCAAGATCCTCCCAGGGCACCTCCGTCGGCGAGGGTAAGCTCGTCAGCGGGTACGTTCGAGAGTGAACTCCAAGTCCAATCGTCACAGCGTCGTCGCCGTGCAACACCGGCACATGCACTGTTGGTGCAGCGGACAGCAAGGCAAGGAGTGCGGGACTACTCTCCTGTGCGAATGCCGCGCGCCACGCGTCGTTGTCACGCTCATCGAGGGCAGCTTGCTCGTCGTCGGTAGGCGCGAGACCCAGGACACGCCTGACCAATGTTTCGAGCGCGTCAGCTGCGGTGTGCAGCACGTCGTCCGGGGCGGCCATCGCCAAAGAGATGCCCGCCCGATGCATGCGCCCAAGCAAAGGACCGACGTCGACCCCCCAAGCAGCGAAGCCGATGTGCACCGCTGCCTGGAGTCCCGCGAGCACCGCGGCCGGTTCGTCAGTGTCGTCGAGCACGAGCTCTGCACCGACGCCAGGGCGATCCAACCACACCGTGCGTCCCGTCAGGCGCCGGACCTCGTCGAGACGCTTCAATCTTCGGCCTCACGCGCGATACGCACCCCGCGCTCGTCCTGCACCAGGTCCAATCTTCCGAGGGGTGAGGCGGTCGCATCACGGGTGGCGGAGTTCGCCGGAGGGGAAGGCGGCAAAGTACCGACGGATGTCACCTCCATGGTTTCTACGAGGCCACCCACTTGGCTGGCGGTGGCTGCGGCATGGTCATCGTGAAACTTGGTGATCTGCTTCCAGCAACGCGACACCTTGTCCCCGAAAATAAGCAGCAGGTCGCCTCGTGAAGCCAGTGCCAGGGCCTTGCCCACCGCATCCTGCTCGTCAGGCACGATCTCGATGCGAGCAGGGTCAAAGCCCGCAGACTGCAACTCAGACGCCAAGAGTTCTGGAACCTCACGATCCTGTCGCCCGCGCAGATCGTCATCGCGGCGGACGATGATGTGGTCTGCGCCCCGCGCAGCAATTCGCGCGATCTCCCTGATGTCTTCATCGCGTCGGTCACCGGGCGCCGCCAACACGACGACCCGTCGTCCCGTCACCTCAAGCTTTTGAATGAGGTCGATCATGGCCTTCACCGCCGCAGGATTGTGGCCGTAGTCGAGAATGACCTTGAAGGGCAGCTCATTAAATACGTTCATGCGCCCGGGCGCTTGAAAATAAGTCGTATCAAAGGTGCGAAGTCCCTGCCGAATATTATCGGCCTTGACACCCATGGCATATGCCATGAGTGCTGCAAACATCGCGTTCTGCACATTGTGGGTCGCCTTGCCTTCAAGCGTCGCAGGAATGAGATGGGTCCAGAGTAAAGGAAAATGGAGTCCACGATCGTACAGGGTGATCATGTCTCCGTTCATCCCCTCCTCGAGCACGGCAGCGAGACCGCCAGCGCGTACGTGCTGGCGTACGAGGTCGTGCCGCGGATTCATCGTCACGTAGGCAATGCGTGATGCGCTGGTGTGATCGGCCATTCGCAAACATCGCTCGTCATCGGCATTGAGTACCGCGCATTCGCGGGCGACCTCCACAACGATGCGCTTTACCTCCGCGAGTTCGTCGAGGGTATTCACCCCTCGCAATCCGAGATGATCGCTGGTGACATTGAGTACGGCGCCAACATCGCAGTGCCGATACCCAAGCCCCGCACGCAACAGGCCACCACGCGCAGTCTCGAGCACCGCGAGGTCCACGGTTGGATCACGCAAAATCATTTGTGCCGCTGTGGGCCCCGTCATGTCCCCGGTGACGGTGCGCTCACCATCGATGTAGACACCATCGGTAGTAGCGAGTCCCACGGTCCGTCCGCTCATTTTGTGGATGTGCGCGAGCATTCTCGAGGTGGTTGTCTTTCCATTGGTCCCCGTTACCGACGCGATAGGGATCTTGCTCGGGGCTCCTTCAGGAAAGAGCATGCGCATGACCGGACCGGCTACGTCCCGCGGTCGTCCCTCGGTAGGTGCGACGTGCATGCGGAAACCTGGCGCCGCGTTTACCTCGCAGATCGCGCCGCCGACGGACTTGTACGATTGGGAGATGTCAGGGGTGATGAAGTCAATGCCCGCGACATCGAGACCAATCGCTTGGGCGGCCCGGATCGCCATCTCTCGATTGTCGACGTGCACCACATCGGTCAGATCAACAGCGGTACCGCCTGTGGAAAGGTTGCCGGTGGAGCGCAGAAAGAGCACTTCGCCGCGGGGCAACACGGTGTCACGGCTGACCCCCTTTTGCTCCATCAAACGCTTCGCTTGGTCATCGATTTCGATGCGAGTCAAAACCTTCTCATGCCCAATGCCTCGCCTTGGGTCGGCATTCACCCGCTCCACGAGCTCGGCGATGGTGTGTTCGCCGTCACCCACAACGTGTCCAGGGATTCGCTGCGCCACCGCAATGAGCTCGCCGTCGACCACGAGCATGCGATGATCAAAGCCACGAATAAAGGTCTCAACGATGATCGTCCGGGCATGTTCGCGTGCGCGCTCGAAAGCCACCCGTACTTCTTCGGCCGAATGCAGCTCGATAGAGACACCGCGCCCGTGGTTCGCATCGAGCGGCTTGACCACGACCGGATAGCCGATGCGCTGCGCTGCACTGATTGCCCCTTCCGCTGAGCGAGCTAGGCGCTGTCGGGGCACAGGTAAGCCCAGTCCCTCGAGAATCTTGTTGGTTTCTTCTTTGTCCGAGGCAATGGAAACGGCGATGTGCCTCGTTTCGGAGGTGACGGTCGCCTGAATTCGCTTCTGGTAACGGCCATGGCCGAACTGAACGAGCGAGTAATCATTGAGCCGCAGCCAAGGGATGTCCCGTTCTTCTGCTGCGCGCACGAGCGATGCAGTCGATGGCCCGAGCTGACGGGCTTGGGCGAACGCGATCAACTCCTCGAGTTCCCGAGGGAAGTCGAAGGTATCTGCGCTCCCCTCCAGTGACCGAAGCTCGGGTGGCAGCAGGTGCTCCAGTAGACGGAGAGCGAGATCGCCCGCAGCCTCCCCGACACGCTCCTCCTCGAACTCATACACCACGAGGTACCGACCAGACTCAGCGAGACTGCGCGTTTTCCCGAAGGTGACCTTGGCAGCGCTCAACTGCTGCAACTCGAGGGCGACGTGCTCGAGGACATGCCCGAGCCATGTCCCTTCCCCTTCCCGCAAGCGCCGCAAGAATCCGCCGGCCTCGCCATAGGAGCAGCCATGCTCCGCCAAAGACGGTATCGCCGCAACAAGGCCGTCGACGAAACCGGGAATCTTGGCACTCGGCCACTGCTCGAGCTCGCCAAGGTCGACTGTGAGGCGAATGACGGGAAAGTGGGCGTATTGATTCGGACCACGAAATACGCGTCGTTCGAGGATCTTCATGGGCGCCCCTTTCAGGGGAGACGGACGGTCAGTCGAGGGGAGGAGGAGGGGGAGGAAGCGCGCGGCGTGTTTTCAAGTCGAAGGTGGCTCCATCGACGAGAATATGCAGGCGAATATTGGTCAGGCATACTGCGCGACCAACTTCTGTATATGGCATGGACGAATGCTCAAGTGCCGAGGGGTCAACGACCGTAATGGCGTCCGAGCCAACGACATGAACCACGTCATCGGGATCGATAAACGCCGCCGTATCCTCGTCGAGACCAAGACCTACGGCGAATGGATTGTACGCGAGGGCAGACAAAAGTCGGCCGAGCCGGTCTCGCTGTCGGAAATGTTGGTCGATGATCACGCGATTGGTCATGCCAAGCCCGGGGGCGAGACTCGCCTGTCCTGCGTGAGGCGTTGCACCAGCCTCACCATACGCGATCATGTGCTCAGACAAGATGGCGGCGCCCGCCGAGGTACCGCCCACGGTGACCCCTTTCGCGTTGAGGCGCCGAATCGCCTTGGCGACGGGGGTACCACCGAGTACGGCAGAGATGCGAAGTTGGTTTCCGCCGGTGAGAAAAATGCCCGTCGCCGACTCCAGTTGAACGAGCCATGGCTCATGCTGGGCATCATCGCGTGTACCGAAGGGCAGCGAGAACGCCTCCCGGACCTCGAGACGGCGGAAGAGTTCCTCGTAACGGGCACCCGTATCTTTTAGCTGAGAAGCTGTGGGGATGATGGCGATGCGCGCATCGCTCCCCCCCGACACCTCGACGAAACGACGCAGCACCGCCACGTCTGCCTCTTTGTCCTCTGCGCCACCGACGGGAACGATGTAACCCCGTCGCTCGTCTTGGCTTACCCGTGCCGGGCTCATGCCTTGCCTCCATCACTGCGAGCCACTGGCTCAAACGTCCCCGAGACAACACGATGGCCGTCTCTCACCATGAAGTGTCCGAGGGCGAGCACATCCCGGACCCCTCCCGCCTCATCGAGGATGACGAGGTCTGCGTCAGCGCCACGCTCGATCCGTCCCTTGTGGCGGAGGCGTAGCGCACTCGCCACATTCGAGGTGAAGGGAGGGAGCACGTGCGGGAGCGGCACTCCGCGCTGCAGAAGTGTTTGCAGGGCGACCGCAAGTGTCGCTGGCTCACCCACCCCCATGCGCTCCACGCGGCCCTCGGCGTCGAAACACGGCAGGCAACCGGCCCCATCGGAGCTCACCGTCAAGCGCTGCGGGGGCAGGCCCTCACGCCACCACCTCTCGATCACGTCCTCGACGCTGACCCCGTCTTCCTCGGGATCGAAAGCGGTGATGTCGACGGTGACGCCCCGCTGCGTGAGCGCGATGGCCTCCTCCATGAGCCAGCGCTGCCGATTGACGTGGGTCGGATGAAAGACACGCGCGGGTAGCTCCGACTCATCCAGGGCTCTCCTCACGAAGGCCAGCCCCCGTGGCCCATCGCCGAGGTGAAGATGCAACACACCAGCCTTACCGCTGAGTAGGCCCGCCACATGACAATCGGCCGCGACGCGAAGTACCTCGTCAAAGGTGGGCTGGCTCGAGCGATGATCGGAGATAGCGAGTTCACCAACACCGATGATGGGGTCGATGAAGACGATGTCATCGCGTACCGACCCGGTGAGGGTCCTGACAGGGACCTCGTAGCTCCCTGTGTAGCAATACGCGCTCAGCCCCTCGGCGCGCAGCGCCAGTGTCTTCGCGACGAGACTGCGCATGGTCCTCGTCGTGCCGTCGGTTCCGAGCACCCCGACGCACGTCGTCACCCCGGCGGTGGTAAGGGCGCTCAAGAGGATGGGTGGCACGCGGGTGTCGGGCCCGTTCTCTCCCCCTCCCCCGGTCACATGGACGTGTCCATCGATGAGGCCCGGAATGACTCTCGCTCCGCCGAGCACGACGCGTTCCGCGTCGACCAAAGACAAAGAGAGAGACCCGGCGGGTTCGATGGCCAAGACCTTGCCCCCGCCAAGGAGGAGGTCACAGCGGCCGAGGGGCTGTGGTGCGTAGAGGTCTGCATCGGTCAGTAGCGTCAGCACACGAGGCTTGTAGTGAGCCTTCGCGCGAGAAGGAAGCCTTCGCGCGAGAAGGAAGCGCACATTCGCGCGAGACCGGCCCGCGCGACGGTTCGCACCACACGCGAGACACCCGCCCTGCGACGGACGCCATAAGACGTCTTCAGAAGGGCTTTACGATGACGAGAACCACGACGCCCACCAACAAGAGTACGGGGAGCTCGTTGATCCACCGGTAGAACACGTGGCTTCTCTCGTCTTCGCCCCGGGCAAACCGACCGACGAGCCGCCCCATCCAGAAGTGATACAGCACGAGCAAGACCACCAGGAGCAGCTTGGCGTGCAGCCATGCGCTGGTCCGCAGGAACGCGAGGCCATGGACGTAAACCATGGCGATCCCCAGTGCGATGGTGACGAGAGCAGAGGGCGTCATGATCGCGCGGTAGAGCTTGCGCTCCATCACGCAGAATCGTGCCTGCCCCACCTCATCCCCCTCCGCGCGCGCCATGGCGTGATAGACGAAGAGCCGCGGCAGGTAGAAGATGCCCGCGAACCAGGCCACCATCGCCACGACGTGAAACGCCTTGAGCCACAACAACAGCATCGGCAGCTCCGAGACAAATGGCACCGCGGGGCCCATGGCCCTCCTCGCCCTCGCGACTGGGTCAGCAATCG
>JBMTAX010000167.1:0-6745 GCA_049429145.1 Myxococcota bacterium | reverse complement strand
GCCCAGCAGTCCCAGCAGCAGGAACGGCAACGTGTCGATGGTGCGCACGCGCCCGGGCAAGTCCCCCTCCACCTTGATGATATCGAGGCCGCCTATTACACTGGTAATTGCCACAAATGGATGTTTGCCCCGAAGGGAGCAGCATTCCTGTACGCGAGAGAAGACCTCCGTACATCTCTCCGGCCTCTTGTCATCAGCCATGGCGCCAATACACCGGTGGGATCGTCGTCGAGGCTTCATCTGGAATTTGATTGGACAGGCACCGCTGATTTTACGCCGCTCCTCGCATTACCTGCTGCGATCGAATTTGGTGCATCCCTGTTCGAAGGTGGGTTCTCGATGCTCATGGAACAGAATCGCCGTCTCGCCTTGACGGCAAAGGTACTGCTGGAGGAACGCCTTGCGGTGACGAATGTGGTGCCGGAAGAGTTTGTAGGCTCCATGGCCGCCGTATGTCTTCCCGATGGTGACGGGGTACGGGAGCCGGGATCGCGAGCTCTCGACCCCCTGCAGGATTCCCTTTGGTCAGAGTTCGGCATCGAGGTCCCCATCGTACCTTTCCCGGCTTGGCCCCAGCGATTGGTGCGCGTCTCTGCACAGGCTTACAATGGCGTGACTGAATACCAACGGTTAGCCGATGCGCTCGCTTCGCTCATTGGTGTCCCAGCGAGCGCCTAAGGTCCAGCAGCTGGTCGACAAATCGCTCATCCCCCCACCACGCACTCCCGAGCCATGCAGCCACTTCTCGGTACGCATCCCGAACGCCAGCTTGCTCATCGACGAGTGCCGCGGCAAGCAATGCGATGGCCTCTTGAGCCCGCGGGTTGGGCAAAGGCGCGGCCAGCAAGGACATCGCTTCACCCCACTTCCGACCAAAGGACGAAGCCATGAACCCTAGCCTTGCCTCCGTCCATTCCTGGGCGACGCCCCTCAATCGCTCGAGCGATTCATCCGCAGTGGTGTCGTTGGTCATCAGGCGACAGTACGCCTCGACGAAGGTCTGAATAATAATGTGAGGCATGCCGCGACGGCTGAGGGTCATTCGCAGCCAGCGCATCTCTTTTTGGACATCTGGAAGCGGGCGTTGCGCCACTGCAGCAATCCATGCGCCATCGCTCTGCGAGAACCTCAGGCCACGCTCTCCAAAGCGCTCCCGAAGATAGGTCCACTGCTCGCAAGCGAGACGACCTGCTTCGAGGGACGCGATCAGTGTGCCTTCGTGGGAGGGCACTGGATGGGACCCCGCCTCGGGGTTTACGTCTTCGAGTTGTAGCTTGGCCATGCCGATTTATGGGTCCGCGCGACGCCCCATCCCCGTGGGACTCGCCGTGATGGAAGTCAGGCACCATCATCGGCCCAAAAACCTGGACAAGGCAATATGGAAAACCCGTGCCTTACGACTCGGCGCCGTTGGGAGACCAGGACCGCTCGATAGCGGCTGTAAAAGTCGCTGTGTGCAGTGCGGGAGGCGCCCCAAACCGAGCCTGAAACTGATCAAAAAGCACGGTGAGCTGAGCGCGCGCATTCTCCCCCTCAAGATAACGGAACCATAATGGACCGTGGCCGCGCACCCCCGGTGTACTCAATTCGTCGGCGAAATGTGTGAGGAGAGCAGCCTTCATGTCCCGCTCCACGAACAGATAATAGACCATGGCGCTACGACCGCCAGGATAACGCACCAGCCCCGACGCCCGTCTGAGTTGCACCGCCGCAGGACGCGCGATTCCGTTTCGCTCCACCTCCGTCGTCGTCAGCGGGTACCACTCAGTGAAGGTCATGCACGCTCCAACCGTTGGGCGCGACGATGACCCTCGGCCGCAAGGGCGAAGGTGGTAAAATGCAGCGACACAATAACCTCCACGTCGGGCGCATATCCTCCCCCCATACAAATAGCGAGGGGAATACCGAGTGATTCACACTGACGAAGGACCTGGCGATCACGCTCACGCAGCCCAGCCTCGGTCACGGCCAGACGCCCCAAGGTATCACCTTCGAATGGATCTGCCCCCGCGATATACAGAACGAGATCTGGCCGCCAATCACTCACGGCCTCCTTCAACCCTCGACCGATCGCATCCAAATAGTCAGAATCATTTGCGCCATCTGGCAACGCAATATCGAGGTGGCTGGGAGATTTCCGGAAAGGAAAGTTTCGCTCTCCGTGGACAGAGAATGTAAAGACCTCTCTGTCGGCCCCAAGGATAGCGGCCGTACCATTCCCCTGGTGCACGTCAGCGTCGATGATAGCCACTCGGCCAACTTTCCCTTCCGCAAGCAGAGTTCGCGCGGTCACGGCGACGTCATTAAAGACGCAATAGCCTTCCCCGATATCACGACCCGCGTGGTGAGTTCCCCCTGCAAGGTTGCCCGACACCCCCTCCACCAGAGCCCCGCGGGCCGCAGCGAGCGTGCCCCCCACGGAACGACGGGACCGCTCCACCATCTCGAGAGACCAAGGGAAACCTATGCGACGAATCTCCGGGGCCGTAAGTTTCCCTTCAAGCACCCGTTCGACATACCGCGGGTCGTGGGCACAGGCGAGTTCCCACGGGCTGGCCGCCGGGGGGACCCGGAGACGAATATCAGGAATCCCCTCGATCACCCGCTCCCGCAGCCGCCGGTATTTCGCCATGGGAAAGCGATGTCCCGGAGGGAGGGGAAGCACGAACTCATCGGCGTAGAAGAGCTGCACGCGTGACTCCGAGGAAAACATGCGATTCGCATTTCAGGAAGACGCGCTGGTATAGAACCGGAGTGCGAAACGCCAAAACCAGCGCGCGGCAAACCAGAAGACGAAGGAGAGGCCCAGGGCTGTGAGCAGTCCCCAGCTCGAAGCTCGGCCGAGGGCAACCTCTGCCGGTACGGTGGTCAGAAACACTACCGGGACAAGAAACGTAAAAAAGAAGCGATACGCGGCCGGGTAAGCACTGATGGGATAGCGCCCCGCATCAAGCAGGCCGCGCAACACCTCTGTGACATTGTAGACTTTGACAAACCAGATGCTCGTCGCAGCCAAGAGGAACCACATCCCGTACAGAGTCACGAGCCCGCAGAGGAATGTGGGCAGCGCGAGCCACAACCATGTGGCCTTGACCCCGGTCTGCCACGCACTCACCACCACGAGAATCAGCCCGAAGAGAGCGTCAGGGAGGCCCCACGGACTGATTTGACGTAGCGAGACCCAGAACTGACTATCAATGGGTTTCAGCAATACAAAATCGAGAGTCCCGTCCTCGACCTGGGTAACAATCCGATTCAGATTCGGTGTGAGCACAGTGTTGGTGAAGCCGGTCAGCAGCATAAACAAGCCCAGGACCATCATGCTTTCGAAGTACTCCCAACCCCCGAGCGCATACCCTCGCTGATAAAAGAGAGTCATCCCGAAGACGGAGCCCACCAGACTTCCGAGACTACCGAGCACTGCAAATACAAAGTTAGATCGATACTCTAGCTCCGCCGCAAAACTGGTCCGCCAAAATAGCACCAGGGTAACGAAATAGGTTCGCAATCACGCCCCCATCCCTGAGTACTGGCGCAAGCCGAGACGCCACAGCACCCGCTGCACAATAAAGAAAAAAGCCCCCCAACCCAAAAGCACAAGTACGCCGTGCAAGACGTCTTGTCCCTGGCCAAGCAAGACCGAGACGGGAAAGTACACTAAGTATGGAAACGGCGTGAGAAGTGCGAGGTCACGCACGCTGGGTGGAAAGAAATCCAAGGGGGCGATCAGGCCCGACAAAAACAGGTAGGCGATCATCCATAGATTTTCAATGGAACTTGCGCGCTCGGTCCAAAAGGCAAGCATGGCGAGCGCGTACTGAAGGGTGAAGCGGACGAGCAAGACCAAAACCAAGATGAGCGTTGCGCCGAACAAGCTGTGCAGCGAGGGAATCCACCGGGCACCGGGGAAGAGAATCAGGACACCAGCCACAATCGCAGCAGCAAAAGGAAGGCGCGCGATACGCTCTGCCAGGTGGGCGAAGAGGTGACGCCAGCCGGGGTCATAGGGAAGCATCAACTGATGGGAGAGCCGACCCTTGAGAACGTCCTGCTCAAATTCCCAAATCACCCAGACAACGGTCACCTGGCGGACGATGAACGCAGCAAGGAAATAACGAACCATATCTGCAGGCCCGCGGCCGAAGTCTCCCTCTTCGGCTGCACGCATCCAGGCCCCCATGAGGATGAAGGGCAATGAGTTGGCCAGGGCCCACAACACAAGCTCGGCCCTGTACGCCAACATGTAGGCGTAATAGGCGGTGAGATAGGCCCACGCTTTCCGCAACGCCCGCTTCACACTGCCCCTCCCTGCCGAAAAAGCTGACCGATGACGTCATCGAGCGGGGGATCGCTGACGCTCAGATCGGTCACTTCGAACCTCGCGAGGGCCTCTGTCATGGTGCGGGTGATATCGTCCCTGCGAACCCGGAAGCGTGTCACAAGACCGCGTTGTTCGATCACTGGCGCCAGAGCCGACGCGGTTTCTCTCGTCAGAGGCGTTCGGGTCTCTAATTTCAGTTCGCGGTCTGGGGAAAGCTTTGCTTGCAGTGCCTCAAGGCTGCCGTCATAGCCCAATATTCCCTCATGGATGACCAGCACGCGATCGCAGAGCGCAACAATGTCGGCCATATAGTGGCTCGTCAGCAAGATGGCCGCGCCATACCGTCGATTGTATTCACGAAGAAACGTTCGTACCGAAGCCTGGGCATTGACATCGAGACCGATGGTGGGCTCGTCGAGAAAAAGAACTTGTGGGCGATGAAGCAATGCAGCCAGGAGCTCCACCTTCATCCTCTCTCCCAGTGAGAGTTTGCGTACTGGCTGGTGGAGTTTGTCTCCGAGTTCCAGCATCGATGCGAGCTCAGCGATGCGACGTTTTGTCTCGTCGGGGGGAACTTCGTATACGGCCGCATTGATGCGCAGGCTATCGGCTGCAGGCAAATCCCAGAGCAACTGCTGCTTCTGCCCCATGACCAGCGTGATGTGCCGCAGAAACTGGCGCTCCCGTGCGTAAGGTCTGTATCCTGATACGGTGACGTCGCCGCTCGTAGGATGCACAAGACCGCTCAACATTTTCATGGTCGTCGTCTTGCCCGCACCGTTCGGCCCAAGAAAGCCAACCACCTCCCCTGCAACGATGTCGAAAGTGACCCCCCGAACGGCCTCAACCTGTCGATATTCACGGTGTGCGAAGGAGCGAATGGTACTCCATAGTCCTGGAGACTTCGTCGCCACGCGATAGGACTTTCGAAGGTCACGGGCAGAGACAACGGTGGGCATATCCAGGGGTATACAGCGAACGGCACATCATGGGGACCTGCAGGCGAGGCGTGTCGATCCTCGCCTGCAGCTCATGACCGAGGGCTGGCGACGCGAAAATCCCGCGGGTGCCTCAATGGCCGTTTTCGAGGTGATGCCCTGCCAGCTTCGCCGGGGGCAACCGGAACAACAATGGGTCGGCCAGCTGTGACTGTGCGCGCTGCACAGCCGAGCGATAACGCACGTATTCGTCGGTCTGAATCTCAGCGCACGTTCGGACATATTCGGTCTTGACCGTGATGACCCGCTCTGACCGGTGGGTGTGTCTCGTCAAGGTGAAGCATGGATCGCTGACCTCTACCTGTTGGGGCAGGTGCGTCACCTTTCCCCCTGGCGGGATCCTGACCTCCGTTACCGATTCATAGCTATCCGGGGGTCCAAGCCGCATAGGGTGGGCGCGCTCCTGCAGCGTCGTCGTCCCTCCGAGCGGGAAAAGTTCGGGCACTGGCAAACGCACATCGTCGCCCTGGCGCTGTAGCGCGGCGCCTACGTTGAGGTCGAGGGTGAGCCGGAGGGGATTCCAAATGTCCTCGGCTTCACTGGCTTGAACGCCGGTGACAGTTGCCCCGGGAAAGAGCCGGGTCGCAAGACCTTGATGGAGCTTCTTCGCCTGCTCTGGGTTTCGCAGAAGCTGCCGCACGGAAGCAGCCCCACTTCCTCGAGTCTCCAACGCGAATTGAGCGCTGGCCTCCTCCGGCGCCTGGACCTCCACAGAAAAGCGGTAGACCGAGCGCTCCATGGTCGGCGGTGCATAGGGAATCTCTAGGAACCGATGCGTTCCAGAATCTGGGTCAAGCACGAGACTCCAAGCGCCTTGATCATCGGCGCGTAGATTTCCCATATCCAGACCGTCAGTGGTGGGGTCCATAAAGAAACCGGCAGGTATGCCAGGCTGTTCTGGCACGTAAACAATGGCGTGGTTGAACTGCTGGTTCGGAATTTCGCGTTGCACTTTCCCGGCATCGGTGGTGCGTAGAATCGCGAAGTCCACGTCTATACCCACCTGTTTGGCGAGCAAGATCAATAACACTGCTTTGTCTTTGCAATCGCCATAGCCTCGAGAAACGACCACGGGGCATGCGTGGGGTCTCACACCCGCGATGGTATTCTCATAATCTTGCTGGTAGCGAATCTCTTGGGCGACGAAGTGATATAGACGGTCAAACTTCTCACGAGTCGACTCTGCACCAGCCGTCAGGCGCTTCGCCAGACTGGACGTCTCACTGTCCAAACGGAATACCTGGGACAAGAGCGCGCGTTCCCAGCGAACATATTCTTCCCAGCCCTCTACAGTGCTGACACTTGCTCGCCACAACAGATCTCGCGGCGATGGCATCAATCGCTCAGGCAACAAAGGGGGCACAGACGTCGCTTCGAAAATGCGCACCAACTGACCTTCTGCACGTTCCTCACGACTTGCCACCTG
>JBMTAX010000166.1:0-6748 GCA_049429145.1 Myxococcota bacterium | reverse complement strand
GCTCCAAGGCTCGTCAGCTTCGAATAGCTCGTGCCCTGTATTTGGTCTTTGAAATGGACACCACATAGGCGTCCACGAAGTCGCCGGCGTCGACGTAGACGTAGACGTCCATGACAAAATAGTCGACCCTCGTCACCCGTAGGGTATTGTCGTGGTTCAATTCACCGCGCTCCTCGACGACATGCTTGAAGTTCGCGTAGGGGTAGACGGTCTTCAGGATTGGTGTGCTCATGGCTGCGGCGAAGGAGGCCCGCACAGACTTGTCCCATTCTTCTCGCGCCGTCTTTGGTGCCTTGTCCGTGTAGGGCTTGATCTCGGCGACCTTGGTGGCGAGGCACGCATCAGACTTTTGCCTCGCCGCCGCTTTCCAAGCGCCTCGTTGCTCTGCAACTTGATTCTGGAACTCGACGAGCTGCGTTTTGTCGCTGAGGTCACGCCACACGTCATTGATTTCCACGATGGGCCAGCTGCTTTCGATCCGTGCCTCTACTTGATCCATCACGCTGGACGAACAGAACCTATGGAAAGGCGAGAGCGGTACCTCGGGCGCGAAAAGTTTCTGATCAGTGACGCAGAAACTTCCGCCATCACCCTGCTCGTCGATGATGAGGTGTTGCGTCTTGAAGACCTCAAACATCTTTAGCAGCGCTTGCTCTTGCTTGTTCCGCTCGGTCGAGCCGTCCTCCGTGGGGACCTGTGCACAGGCGGGAATGTGATGCCGAAGGGCGAGCTGTGAATATTCATAGCTGTCGAGGTTGTCGCGAGAGATGGGTCCTCGTTCTCGCTCACGGTTCAGGATGTCTTGCAGTGGCTCGAGACAATGGGCCCGCATCGTTTCCTGTTCAGGACCAGGCGCGAGCTTTCCCATGACTTGAGACATCGGGCCAGACTGGCACCCCACGACGTTCAACAGCGCCGTAAGTGTGCAAGCCACCCTGGTGTGGTGGGTTTCGTTCATCACGAACCTCCTCGGGCGGGGCTCACGCTGCCCCGTTGTCTGTACGTTCCGCCCGAAGGGTAACGCCGGCTCCTCGCGGAGGGCCAGCCTGCGCTCATCGTCAGGTATGAGTTCTCCTGATGCACGTCGTGGTGTTCGTATCGTGGGCACACCGGTCCTTCTTGCGGGGGGCCTCAGCTCCCGAGAGTGCCTTCCCGCGCCCCACGCGACACGGATGCGGTAGACTCCCATTCGGGTGCTCGATGACAGGTTCGTCCCTCGAGCGTCTGGCAACGCCATGGGTGGGACGAATAGGGGCGTGCCCGCAGAGGAGATAGGTGCAACGCGGATGGGCAGCGTCGACACGGACCAGGAGCTCGAGAAGAGGCTGACGCAAGCGGTAGAGCGGATGCCTGCCTTTCCGCGCAGCGTGCAGAAGGTCCTCGAGCTGACCCGCGACATCAATTGTATGCCCCGTGACCTCGTGATGGTCATCGAGACCGACCCGGTGATGACCCTGAAGATTCTCCGGGTCATCAACTCTGCTTACTATGGATTGCGAAACCGCATCACCTCGGTGGGCCAAGCTGTCGTTTATCTTGGGCTGAACACCACGAAGAACCTCGCACTCTCCTTTGCCGCTGTCGGTGTACTGCCGTCGTTGACGGCGAAGACTTTCGACCTGCAAGGCTATTTGCTGCACTCCCTCGTGGTCGCCGCTTTTGCACGGCAATTGGCGACATCCAAGGCACGGGGGCAAGTCGACCCCATGGAATGTTATGTCGCCGGTCTGCTTCATGACTTCGGCAAAGCGGTCTTTGCGAACTTTCTGCCTGACGAACTCGAAGCGGCGACTCAGCTGGTCGATGCGGAGGGTATCCCCCTGCATGAGGCCGAGCGCCGCATCATCGGCCGCGATCATGCTTATGTGGGGGCCATGCTGGTCGAGCGTTGGCAGTTCTCGGCCGAGCTCGTGGACTGTATTCGCCACCACCACGACGACGACGCGCCCCGCACCCCGATGCTCGATTGCCTACAGGCTGCGAACCAGCTGGCCCGCTATCTCCATATCGGCAACAGCGGGAATCCTTACCGGCCAGCAGAGGCACCTGCGGCGTCCCATCGTTTTGGTGATTCCCTCGATGTGACTGCGCAGGGTCTCGGTGATATCCAGCCCTACATAGATGATGCGTTGCTGATCGCCGACCTACCCAAGGGACCGTAGAGGGAAACCATGCAAGTGCGCTTCTGGGGCGTCCGCGGCTCGATTCCGTGCCCGGGGCCCCAAACAGTCCGCTACGGGGGCAATACCACCTGCATCGAAGTGCGCGGTGACGACGGGACCCTCGTCATACTCGATGCGGGCACTGGTATCTTCCCGTTCGCCCAAGCGCTGCTCAAAGAGCTGCCGGTGATGCCGCATATCTTCGTGACGCATACGCACTGGGACCACATTCAGGGGCTCCCGTTCTTCACGCCGTTCTACATTCCAGGAAACCGCGTCCACCTCTACGGGCCCTTCGATGTCGTCGCCCAACGCGGCATCGAGCGCGTGATGGATGTACAGATGCAGTACAGCTACTTCCCGATCCGGGAGGCTGAGTTGAGGGCGCAGCTCGACTACACCACGGTTCAGCCCAATGTAGTCGTCGAGGTGGGTTCACTCAAAATCACCCCTCTCTTGTTGAACCATCCAGTGGCGAACCTTGGCTACCGTATCGACGGGGACGGCAGCGCGCTCTTCTTTACCGGCGACCATGAGCCGTGGCGCAACATCTACGAACCGCACGACGAGGGCTATGCAGATTTCGCCCGCATGGTCGAGGAGCAAGAGCGCCAGCTCGATGAAGCCCTGCGCGGCGTCGAGCTGCTCATCGCAGACTGCGCCTATACCCGTGCGGAGTATCCCGCGAAGGTGGGTTGGGGGCATGGAACGCTCGAGGGTGCGCTCGCGTGGGCCAAGGGCTTGCAGGTGAGCACCCTCGTTTGCACTCACCACGAGCCGACCCGCAGTGACGATGCCCTCGACACCGTCTTCGCGGCTGCTCTCGAGCAATGTGGCTATGCTCCTGGCGAAGGCGGGGCGCCTGCAGTCCATCTCGGGCGCGAGGGGCTCGTGCTCTCGGTCAGGGGAAGAGAGTCCGCTCTCTCCTCATCAGTGGATTGACCCTTTACCGGCGGTTGTCGACGTCACTCTGGAGTTGTGCCGCCGAGCCATGCCGCTCGCATCTCTGCGACCGACGCTTCGGACTTCTGTCGCCTGGAGGGTGACATCCCGGGATCGAGTCGCGGCGCATAGGTATCGACGACGTGGGGCGCGATGGGCGCGGGGTAACCGAGGGCCGTTGCCACCGCCCCGTCGTCCTTGAACACCACCCGCTGCGCCCCTTCCCCGGGGCGTACGAGCCCCGTTTTCTCGAGCAGTGGCAGCCCGACGCCCAGCGCCGTCAGCGGGTCTCGTTGGTTCTGCAGGTGGGTGTATTGTGGTCCGTCGGGGAAGGCGTGGCCGACCCCTCCCGTCGTCCTGACGTCGAGCACAGACAGCGCCTGCTTGCGCGCCTCGCGTCCGGCAGGGGACAGGCTTTGCGGCAGCCCTTGCTCAGCGGCGAGGTGCGCGTCGACGTCAAAGAGTGCACGACCTAGTGTGGCCGCGCCTTGGCTGTGGCCCACGACGTGAAGCTCGCGCCGCGCCTTCACAGATTGGCAAAGCACCTCGGCGACGGTCTTGGCTGCCGGGTTGTTTCCAATCCCCAGCTTATCGCCAGCCGCCTGCACCGCATCTTTCGGCAGGTCGAGTGGGTTCGTGACGCCACCGGTGGCATTCATCACACCCACCACGTCGTGACCAGTGCTGTTCGCCAAGAGTTCCATCTCGTAGACGGCTTGCTCCGGAGGCGTCCAGGCCCCGTTCACGTAGAGCAGGGTCTCTCCGGTGCGCAGCGCCGCGTCGTAGGGGCTCACCTTAGGAACGTCGTCGAGGTGTGTGCTGCGAGCGTCATAGGCGAGGCCGTCGCCGCCGATGAGCATCCCGTCGGTTCCGGGGCTCAGCGCGTTCGCCTTCGGGATTGCCTCGATTTGGCGGGCGGGGGTGTCGCAGGGAAGCCTCGATCCGAACACCGAGCGGGGGGAGAGGCCGGTGAAGCTGCTGAGGCCTGAGAAGCCGGCGGGCGCTACCACGCACGCTGCCGCAGCGGCCGCCAGGCGTTGCCCAAGTTTGTTCGGGCGCTCCTTGGGCACCGAAGGCACTGGGGCAGGTCGTGGAGGCAAGCGCACCGGCATACACGAGTTTTCGGTTACGCGACGGAGGTGTTGCTCGAAGAGCCATTTGCGGGCTTGGGGCGAGGCAGGCGAGGGCAGAACTATGGCTACATTTGCCGGGGATGCTTTGAAGGCACCGCATCCTTCTCTACGCTCCACCTATGGGCGGCGTCTTCACCAGCCTCGCTCGGGGGCTTCTCCACCTTGGCATCAGCGCAATGTTCCTGCTTGCGCAACCGCTTCAGTGGGGCGCCCTCGTCTATGTTGGCTATGTCCAGATCTACGAGCCCCTCGCATCGACTCCCGGCGCTCGCGACGGAACAGGACTGTTGTTCATCATGGGAGGCGTACTCCTCGGCGCTCTCTTGCTCACCGTGGTGCTGGCCGTTCTCGAGGTGTGGATCCTGCGGGCGCTGGTGCCCTCTTGGGAGCCGCCCGACCCAGATTGAGACGCGTTGTGGAGGGTTCAAGCGAGAGGAGGGGCGCGCGGACGGGCCAGCCTGCGTCGCCGCGCGGCGCTGTTACAGACGGGCCGCCTTGTGGAAATGCTCGAGCAGATCTTGCACTTCCTCATCGTTGATGGAGTTGCGTTCCAAGAGACCCCGGTCGAACCCGAGTCGCTCAAAGCTGCTCGGTGCCACCCACGCCATGCGCCAGTCTTGAAAGAGCGGGGAGACATTCTCTTGCTCCACGAAGAGCATGATGCGGTGCCGTGGATCCCATTGCAGTCGTCCCCAGAGGTCGGTGACTTGTGCTCGCGGTCCCTCGAGCACCTGGAAAAAGACGCTTTCATGGTAAAGCAGCGCACCGCAGAGACCGCGAGCTTCATTTCGACTGCGCGCATCCATCAGCAACTCGTCGAGGTCATGTTGCGTGAAGGGCGTCGTGGCAGAAGAGGCATAGAGCAACCGGTACGTCATTGAGACCTCTTCGGGGCATGGGGACATTGTTGCGGAACCCAGCGCTCCCTCGGGGCTCGGTATCTCGGTCGACACAGCCGACAGCTACACCAGAGGATACCACCACCTCGCGCATATCAGTCTATGGGACTCGGCTCGGTTGCAACAGGGAGGGGGCCTTGTCCGCGGGCACGGGGGCCGTGAACAGGTAACCTTGCTGCTCATCACGATCGAGATTTCAGAGGGGCGGGCGCCGCAGCGCCGTCTCGAATCCTTCTGGGAAGGGCCGCAATCCAAGATTCCGGGCGATCAGCGCCGTGATGTGGACGAGATCGCGGCGCTTGACGCTCTTCGCCATGAGATGGAGGAAAGAACGAACGATTTCGAGTCCGTCGAGACGGAACTTGTGGAGGTAGCTGAGAGAGAGAGACTTCGTGCCAAAGTCGTCGATGTACAGCGAAAACCCGTGTTCGTTGAGCTGGCGGGGCGTCCTCATCCTTCTCGGCGGTGAATGCGGAAGCGATCTTCATCCGTTGCGCCTTCCTCTCGGGTTGTGCCGCTGCGTCCTCTGTTCAGACACCGGGCCGGCACGATGGTTACGAGGTTCCAGGTTCCCGCCAGCCTCGTCAGGGCGCTTTTCTGCCACGAAGAAATACCGGGCGAGAAAGTTCCTCGTCGGAGGGAGATCGGCCGTGGCTTGGTCGACGAATGTAGGCAGGTGCGACCCGAAACTGACAGAGGGAGGCGGCCATCGCTGTCGCGGCCATCCACGGCATGCACGGTGACCGCACAGGGACAACCACCACCAAGTGATGAAGAGGACTGCAGCAGTGCGCCTTTAGGAAAGTCCGCACCGCGCACCAGACTCTGCGGGTACGACTCCTCCTCGCCACCGAACCCGTCGCGGCGCTGAAGTCCACGTAGGTGAGGGTACTTGCTTCCTCCTCGGCAACGTTTCTCGACGACGCACTCTTCTGCTTGCTGGGTTGCTACACGCCGCGAGCAGGAACCGACGGTCACGCGCAAAGTCTCTCGCGTCTTCATGGTGCGATGACTTGCGTCGCTGATGTACGGCAAATGGTCAAGAATCGAGGGAAGGTCACCATCCGGGGCCTACGAGCGCGAGCGCACCAACGACGTCGCGGGTATTCGCGGTCTCTGTTCCGGCGGCCGACCCCGAAGCAAGTCACCCCGACTGTACCCGTAGATGGCAGCTGACCGCTTCGCCGCCGAATCAGTCCTTGGGGACGACTCTCACGAGGGCGGCCGCACTTTCCCCTCTCTCGAGAAGTCCAGACAACTCGTCACAGGAGCCATTGGCTCGCGGTGCGATGGAACGCCGGGCGTACCCCGTCGACCGAGCCGCAACTCTCGCGGCATCCCGCCGACGGAAGGTGTGCGAGGACGGCATCCGCGTGGTATTGCGCACCCATGAAGATCCTCGCTCGCCACGTCTCTCTTTCTCTGGTCCCCGTCCTCAGTGCTTGTACTCCGCTAGGCGAGCGCCCCATGGACGACGGTGGCGTGGAGGAGGACGGAGGCGCGGTGGGGGGAGTGGAGGCGGACTCTGGCACGACGCCACAAGACGCGGGCTCCCTGAACGATGCCGGTACGAATGCTGATGCTGGGCAGCCAGGTGACGCCGGGCAGGGCG
>JBMTAX010000165.1:0-6760 GCA_049429145.1 Myxococcota bacterium | reverse complement strand
CTGCGCCGGCCCCCGCGGCGGCTGAGCCTGCAGCCGCTCCGGCGCCTGACGCTGCGGTCGCCACGGCGACCGCGGGCACCGAGGGAGCCGCCGCGGCTACCCCCGGCGCTGCTGAGGAGGCGGCGAGCATCTTCAAGACCCGCTGTGTCATCTGTCACGGTGAGAGCGGGAAGGGCGACGGCGCCACCGCCGCGGCGCTCAACCCGAAGCCGCGCGACTACACCGATGCAGCCTGGCAGGCGAGCGTCACCGACGAGCAGCTCGCGAAGGCCATCGTCGAGGGCGGCGCGGCCGTGGGCAAGAGCGCCCTGATGCCCGCGAACCCCGACCTCGCAGGCAAGCCCGAGGTCGTCGCTGAGATCGTGAAGATCATCCGCGGCTTCGCCCCGAAGAACTGAGAAGCGAGAGCGCCTCGTTTCTCGTGGTTTCTCGTCGACACCCCGCCTCCTCTGGGAGCGCGGGGTGTTGTTGTTTGTGAGCAGACCTCGTCTCAAACCGAGACGCGCCGTGTCTCGCCTTGAGTCGATGTTTCGGTGTGGCTTGAAGAAGCCTACGCTCGTGCGGGTCGGGCGGAGGTCGCAGTGTTTATCGGACGGTACGAGACGGTCCACGACATCGGTCGCGGGGGGATGGCGAAGGTGGTGCTCGCCCGTGCTCCCAACGGTCGACATGTCGTGCTCAAGGTGACGCTGACCGACGACGAAGATGCTGCGGCACGACTGCGCGATGAAGCGCGCACCGGGATGCGGCTTGCGCACCCGAATATCGTTGAGACTTTGGACCTCTTCGAGCACGAGGGTCGGCCGGTGTTGGTGCTCTCCTTCGTCTCGGGATCCTCCCTGTACGCGCTGCGAGAACGCGGTCCCCTCCCGCCCGGCGTGGTCGTGCGCATGGGGCGCCAGCTCTGCGAAGCCCTCGACGCCATTCACAACGCTGCCGACGAACGGGGGCAGCCCCTCAAGATCTTGCACCGCGATGTCACGGCCGCGAATGTCATGCTCGGTGACGACGGCGAGGCCCGACTCATCGACCTCGGTATCGCGCGGTCGGTGGAGTCATTGGCCGCGCGCACCCAAACGGGATGCATGCGTGGCACGCTGCGCTACCTCGCTCCAGAGCTGTTCCAGGGCCACAAGTTTTCTGCGGCCTCTGATCTGTGGTCGCTGGGCATCGTGTTGCTCGAGGCCGCCATCGGGCGGGCGGCATTCCCTGGCCGCACCGACGCCGAGATTATCCTCAGCATCGTACAAGGCGACCCCTTCACGCAGTGCACACAGAGCCCGATCGATGTTCGTCTACGAACGGTGCTCGCCAAGCTCCTGGCGAAAGACCCTGCTGCACGCGCCGTCAGCGCCCGAGACGCAGCCCGGTCTTTCCTCGATGCCGAGCAGCACTTTCCCCTCGCTCCGGAGGAAGCACGGCGCTTTGTTCAAGGGGCGCTGCCCGTCACGCAAGGAAACCCTGAGGCGCATCGGCTTTCTACGGAGAGTCTGATCGACCAGGCTTTCCGGACCTTCGGCGCGCGCGAGGTGTCCGTGGAGTCGGACGCCTACGAGCTCATCGACGAGGTACCACCCACGCTGACGCAGACCAGCAGCGTCACATTCCTCGGCTCCGGTCCAGGGGTGCCCCCCGACGCTGCGAAGGCGGCCATCCTCGCTTATGCGCAGCGGTTGCGCGCCTTTGAATTCGAGAGGCCACCTCCTCTTCGTCCCGACGAGTCGGGGGAGTTGCTCATCTGATGGCAGGCGCTCGCGCGCGACGAAGCCCGAGCGCTCAACCCCCGACGAGGGCGAGCCTCGTCCCCCCGATGCGCACCAGATCACCTGGCACCAACGTGGACTCGGTCACCCGTTGACCGTTCACGTAAGTGCCATTCGTAGAGGCGATGTCGAGCAACGACGTGCCAGCTTCGTCGACGAGAAGCAGGGCGTGGGTTTGGCTGACGGCATCATCGTCGAGGTCGATGTCTCCTTCGCGGACGAAGTGCTCCATGCGTCCGCGCGCACCAAGCTGGTCGCGGTCGCCACGACGGTAAGCGAGGTGTTCTCCCACGCGGCGTTGGTCCTCGGAGTCGAGGCGGCGGTGCTCGCCGCGACTGACGATCGTGGTGCCGCCGCTCGCACCGTAGGCCCGCCCGATAACGCGATAGGTGCCCACGGGGATGACGAAACGCCGTCCCGCGTCAGCGCCCTCCAGCACCTCGAGGACCACTTCATTCACGTCGACGTCTCCGCGGCCACCATGGGCGGGAGGCTAACGCAGACCGCCGAGCGACTCCACCACGTCTATGTTGGCGCGTGAATTCCGCGGTAGCGCAGTCCTGCCCTCGTGAGTTTCTCGAGGACGTTGCATGATACAAGGCAACATGTCTCACGGCGTTTCTCCCGCTCACCCTGCCGCTACCGTGGTCTTGTGCCGCGCTGGGGCCAATGGTGTCCTCGAGGTCTATTTGGTGAAACGGCACGGACGCGCCGGCTTCATGGCCGGTGCCCATGTTTTCCCGGGAGGACGTGTGGATGACGACGACGAGACGTATGTGACCCGTCTGCCAGCGACGGCACGCGCCCACGCCTGCGCCCTCGTCCCCGAGGTGCCAGAGGAGGTCGCAGTGGGTTACTGCATCGCCGCAATTCGAGAGACTACGGAAGAGTGTGGCCTTGTGCTTGCCCGCGCAGAGAACGGCGCGCTGGTAACCGCGGCGACGGCCCGCGGTGTCGGCGAGGAGGTCAGCCGGGGCCGTTCCTTTCACGACGCACTTGCCGACCGACGCCTTTTTCCCGACGTGGAAGCCCTGCGCGCACTCGCGTGGTGGATCACTCCTACAGCGGAGCCGAAACGCTTCGACACGCGCTTCTTCCTCGCGGCCGCACCTCCAGACCAAGCGCCACGGGTTGACGCCCAGGAAGCCACAGAGGGCGGTTGGTTTCGCCCCACAGAGGCCATTCGGGCCTATCGCCTCGGCGCCATGCGGCTCGCGCCCCCGACGTTGGCGACGCTCGAGGACCTTGAGCGCACCCCTGCCCTCGATGAGGTGAACCGGTCGACGTCGCTTCCCGTCACTCCTATCGATCCCGAGCTCGTCCATCTCGACGATGGGGGTATGGCGCTCGTCCTGCCCGGTGACCCGTTGCACTCGCGCCCCCTCGACCCGGCCCCCCATCGCACCCGCTTCGTGCTCGAGACCGACGGACGTTTCGCGTCGCGCGTCGTGCGCTGACATCGGTGCGCCCCGAGCACTTCGGCGCTACGACGAAGAGGTCCGTCAGCGAAGAAGCCAATGGGCAAGGGCGTTCGAGAGCGAGCATCCCATCACGACGAACGTACTCGCCGCGACGACGATGAGGAGAGCGCGGCGGGCGGCTTCCTGGTGCAACCTACGCTCCTCGCGGTCGAGCTCTCGCGCCCGACGCGGACAGACCCGACCCATGAAACGTCGAGCACGGCGCAGACGTTTGACCGGATCCCAGTTGGCTTCGAGCAGTATGGTGGCGAGGGCCATGGCCGGGATCGCCCAATAAAGAATCGTCGCGGACGGGTCGTGTCCTCGGCCCCAAGCCGCCCCCCCGAACGTCGGCCACCATTCCCCCATGCCCGCCCCCTCTCGGCACGCTCCGTGCGCCTGCGTGGGGGGGCAATGCACGAGGCACGCCGCGCTGGTCTTCGACGGCGGCGGGAGCCTCCCTGTGAAGAGCGTGAGCGAGATGGTGCGGGGTGGACGGCGAATACAAGCGTCCTCCTGGGACGAGCCTGCGCCCGCCTGAGGCGGCGACGTCGTAGCGTCGTGTCACATGGGCTGCTATGGGCGCCTCATGGCGGGAACGAGCACCCTATTGCGATTGCACATCAACGGCGCAGCCCAAGACGTGGCAGCGCCCATGCACCACACCCTCTGTGAGGTGTTGCGTTATCGTCTCGGTCTTACTGGGACCAAGCAAGGATGTGACAAGGGTGACTGCGGAGCGTGCACCGTCCTGGTCGACGGTGAGCCCATGCTGTCGTGCCTCATGCTCGCGAGTGCAGCAGAGGGGCGCAAGATCACCACGATCGAGGGGCTCGAGACCGCGACGGGCCTCGACCCCGTACAAGACGCGTTCGACCGCTGTGGGGCGCTGCAGTGCGGCTTCTGCCAGCCGGGCATGATGCTCAGCGCACGCGCGTTGCTGAACGAGAACCCAGTACCCACAGTGCAAGACATACGGGCGGCACTGGCAGGCAACCTGTGCCGCTGTACTGGCTACACCAAGATTCTCGAGGCGGTGTTGCTCGCGGCCATCCGTGGCGAGGAGCCCGAGCAGCCGCCTGAGGCTGCCTATGCAGCGATGCGTCGACGAGGTCTCGCCGTGCTACCCTTTTCTGGCGAGCCGCCCGCTGGAGACACGCCATGACGACACCGCGAGAGAAAGCGTCCTTCTTTCCTCACGGAACAACGGTCGAGCGCGCGACGGAACGCCCGCAGGGTGAGGGCACTCATGGCGTCGGCGAACGGCGTCGGAAGGTCGATGGTCTGGGCAAGGCCACCGGTCGGACGCTCTACGCTGACGACATTCAAATGCCTGGGATGCTGCACGCCAAGATCAAGCGCTCGACGCGGCCCCATGCCCGCATCGTCTCCATCGACACCAGCGGCGCGACGCAACTGCCGGGCGTGCTGGCTGTTGTCACAGGGGCAGACTTCGAGGGCCGCTACGGGGTCATCCCCTGGACCCGAGACGAAGAGGTGCTGTGCAAAGACAAGGTCCGCTACGTCGGCGATGGCGTCGCGGCTGTGGCCGCCCTCGACGAGGAAACCGCGAACGCTGCGGTGCGGGCCATCCGGGTCGAGTACGAAGATCTCGATGCCGTACTCGACACCGACGCTGCGAGCCGCTCAGGGGACGACGAGCGCAGCAAAGTGAATGAGCTGGCGAAACGCGGGAACATTACCAAAGCGGTGGACCTAGCCTTCGGTGACGTCGACGGAAATTTGGCGCGTGCAACCCACGTCGTTGATTCCGATTTCTACTTCCAAGGCACCACCCACGCGCCAATCGAACCCCACTGTGCCATCGGCCAGTGGGATGGCCGAACCCTCACTGTCACATCAGCGACGCAGGTCCCGCACTACCTGCACCGCGACCTCGCCGACATTTTGCAGCTGCCCGAATCGCGGATCCGCGTGATCCAGCCGCCAGTGGGAGGCGCTTTCGGCGGCAAGAGCGAGCCCTTTGACCTCGAGTTCGTGGTGGCCAAGCTCGCGATGCTCACTCACCGGCCGGTGAAACTGCTGTACACCCGTGAAGAGGTCTTTCTCGCTCACCGGGGCCGGCATCCGATGCGGATGAGGTTCACGACCGGTTGTGACGACCAAGGCAAGCTTCTCGCCACCCGTAGTCAGATCGATATCGACGGTGGCGCGTATGCATCGTTCGGCATGATCACCGCTTACTACGCTGGGCAGCTGCTCGCGGGCCCGGTGGGCATGCAGAGCTACGCCTTCTCGGCGACGCGCTATTACACCAACAAGCCAGCCTGCGGTCCAAAGCGCGGGCACGGGTCGGTGCAGCCACGCTTTGCCTTCGAAATCCAGCTCGATGAGCTCGCCGAGAAATCTGGGCTCGATCCTTTCGAAATCCGTCGACGGAACTTCGTCGGCGAGGGACAGCGCACCATCAATGGGCAACAGCTTGGATCGAGCGGATTGCTCGAATGCCTCGAGGCGGTGCACGCGGCCTCGTGCTGGGACGAGCGCCGTGCTCAGCGTCGACGAGGGCGTGGCCTCGGACTCGCCACCAGCATGTACATCTCGGGAACGAACTACCCCATCTACCCGAATGACATGCCGCAGTCTGGCGTGCAGGTGAAAGTGGACCGATCAGGTCGCGTGACCCTTTTCTGCGGCGCCTCCGACATCGGCCAGGGGTCTGATTCGGTGCTCGCCTACCTCGCTATGGAGGAACTCGGCGTCGAACTCGAAGATGTGCAGGTGGTGTCGAGCGACACCGATCTCACCCCGGTGGACCTCGGCGCATATTCAAGCCGGGTGACCTTGATGATGGGGCACGCGTGCGTCGACGCCCTGCGCAAGGTGCGCGAGCAGGCGCAAGACGCGGTGGCCACCTTCTGGAACCAGGACGAGAAGGCCCGGGCCAAAACCGGTGGGTCGTGCGAGCGGGAGCAAGTGCTGCTCGGCCACGGCAAGGTGTGGTGTGCCCTCGACACCTCACTCGAGCTCAGCACTCGAGAAGCGTTCCGCCTCGCGGAGGCACACTTCGGCACACTAGGAGCGACGGGCGGGTACCGCACCCAGCCCCGTGGCGGCGATTACCGAGGAGGTACCATTGGCGCCTCACCGGCCTACTCCTGCACCGCGCACGTCGCTGATGTCGAGGTCGATGAAGCCACCGGCCGCATTCACGTCCACAAGATTTGGGTCGCCCACGACTGCGGTCGGGCCTTAAACCCGATGCTCGTCGAAGGACAGATGGAGGGGAGCACCTATATGGGCATGGCCGAGGTCGCCATGGAACACATGCTCTATGGCGATGATGCGTTCCACGGAGGACGCAACGTACGCGCGGGCATGTTGGTCGGTCCAAGTCTGCTCGACTACCGCATCCCCACGGCACTCGACACGCCAGCCATCGAGGCGCTCATCGTCGAGAAACCCGATCCGAATGGCCCCTACGGCGCGAAAGAGGCCGGCGAAGGCCCCTTGCACTCCACCATTCCTGCGGTGGCCCATGCCATTTACGACGCTGTGGGCATACGTCTGCGAGAG
>JBMTAX010000164.1:0-6775 GCA_049429145.1 Myxococcota bacterium | reverse complement strand
CACTTCTGCAGGCCTGCGGCGATGGCCAGCAGCGTTTTGCCGGTGCCCGCCTTGCCCACCAGGGTGAGGAGCTGGATGCTGTCATCGAGCAGCGCGTCGAGCGCGAAGTGCTGCTCCCGGTTCCGCGGTCTGATCCCCCACACGCCCTGCTTGAAGGATGGAAGCGGGATGACCTCGGTGCGCTCCGGCGACCATCGCCCTAGCGCGGTGTGGCTCGGCTTATTGCGGTCGGTGAGAACGATGTACTGATTCGGAGCATAATAGGGGTCATCTAGGGAGAGTGCTCCTTTCGCGTAGAACGAATCGACCTCCTCGCCGTCTACTTCGACGTCCTCGTACCCGGTGTAGAGCTCCGACACCTGGATTCGCTCTGGCTCGAAATCCTCGGTTTGAATCCCTATGGCGTCAGCACGGATGCGTAGGTTGGTATCCTTGGTGATGAAGACGACCTTGTCTTCCGTGAGCTCGTCACGCAGCTCGAGTGCCACCGCAAGGATTCGGCCGTCTTGGCCTCGGTCCGTGGCAACTTCGGGGGGGAGCGCCCTGTGGGTCGTGGCTACCCGCAGCGTTCCGCCCCGGTCGAGCTTCACGCCGTCCTTGAGCGAGCCCTCTTCACGCAGTTGGTCGAGGTAGCGGCTCACCTGGCGAGCATTGCGGCCAAGCTCGGAGAGATCTTTCTTGAAACCATCGATTTCCTCGACGACGTAAATCGGGATCACCACCTCGTTGTCCTCGAAGGAGAACATCGCGCGGGGATCATGGAGGAGGACATTGGTGTCGAGGACGAAGGTCTTTCTCTCATCGTCTCCATCGGCGGACTTCCCCGCGGGCTCATGTTCAGACGTTGGGCTGGATCCGTTCGACTCCGCGCTCCGCACTTCCATCCTGGCCACGGGTTCGAGCTGAGGCGATGATGACACGGTTACGACCTTTCTCTTTGGCGCGGTACAGCGCTTCGTCTGCAGACTTCAGCACGCTCTCGAGATCTTCCCCATGGTCGCCGAGAGCAGCGACTCCGAACGAACTCGTGACCTCGAGGGGACCGAGGTCGGTGTCAAAGCGAAGTTGCGCGATGCTTCGCCGAATGCGTTCGGCGAGGTGGGCGGCACCTGAGGCATCGGTGTGCTCACAGACGAGGCAGAACTCTTCGCCGCCGTAACGCGCGACGATGTCCGTCACACGAGCACATCGCATCAGGGTGCGCGCCACGCCGACAAGGACATCATCACCCACCTGGTGACCGTAGGTGTCATTGACGCTCTTGAAATGGTCGACGTCGCCGAGGATGACACTCAACGGATTGCTGGTCCGCTCCGCGCGCGCGATGGCATCGGCGAAGCGGTCATTCAATGTGCGGCGATTAAACAGCCCCGTAAGACCGTCCGTCGTCGCTGCTTTCTCGAGTGTCTCGTAATAACCGGCGCCAGCGAAGGCCACTCCAGCGAGGTCCGCGATGACGCCGATGCTGCCGAGATGGCTTCGGCTGAAGCGAACACCCTCGGCGGACGCGACGACCAAGGCGCCTACGCGCTCCCCCTGCGCGAAGAGGGGAAGTGCCCTGACGTCGCCAAAGCCTTCGGTGCGTTCGTCATTGGCGGTGAACAGCCCCCGTTTGACCCCCGTCTGGGAGAGCGGCGTGTGGGGTAATAAAGTGCCCTGCAGAATGGCCCGCCCCACCCATGACTCCGGGTCGAGCGGAAGACCGGACATGCTGTCCTTTATGGTGAAGAGCGGAGAACCCTCTCCAGCGACGCCGCGTACGAAGACCAGTTCTCGACCACCGGTCTTGACGAGCTCCGCGAAGGCAGCAGCGCGGCAGGGCGCGACCTTCTGCACGGTCTTCAGCGCTACCCTGACCGCTTCCTCTTTTTTGAGCACGCCGCCAAATGCGCGGGCCGCGGTGAACACCCTGGTCTTCTCTTTGCTCTCCTCGTCGAGGGAGTGGAGCACACGCTCCGTGCGCATGACGTGCACCATCTCTTCCGCAATGGAGAGGAGGGTGATCTCGTCAGCTTCGCTGAAGGGGCGGGCCGTACTACGGTCGTAGCCAACGATACCGATGGGGCCCGCCCGCTCCATGAGCGGGACGACGATGAGCGATTTGACCGTCCCGGTGCGATGGTTCGAAAGTTCCTCGTTTTGCGCGTCGCAAAGGCGAATGGCCCGTCGCTTCTTGAGGGCAAGGCTCAGCGGTCCAGCCCGAGCGGAAAGTCGATCTCTGCACACCTCATCGACGTCAAGCAGCTGCTCCTTCAGGCAGAGTTGCTCGCCCATCGGGTCGCTGAGATAGACGAAACCGCCGCTCGACGAGAGGCTGTAGTGCCCCAAGCGAAGCAGCCGGTAGAGGCCGTCGCGTACGGCCTCCGCAGAGGCGATCACGCGCTTGTCGGCAGTCTTGTCGTCAGGCTCCCCAGCTTCGTCGAACGCACTCTGCGCACCGAGGAGGCGGAACAGACGCGCGTCGTCGTACCAGCGCAGGAGTTCCGCATCGACGCGAGCGTCGGCGCGCTGGCCAGCGGCTTGGACAGCGCCGAAGAGGAGAGCACGCCCCAACATGGAGAAGCCGCCGAGCAAAAACGAATGCACGACGATGATTCCGGTCGGCGCCCCACAGCCGAAAAGGGTGGCGGCAAGGGCAAACAAACACGCCGGTAGCAACAGACCGAGGGTGTTCGGGCGCAGGATGGCACCCGCCGAGACCCCGACCGCCAGCGGGACGAAGAGCAGGGGTGACTGGGCGCCTCCCGTCGCTGCAAGGGCGACCAGGGTGAGGGAGAACAGGGCACCCGTTAAGAGCGCGAAGGACGGGGGCAGGCCGCGCTGACCACGCAAACGCGCTGCTACGTACGGGAACGACAGCACGCTCGTGGAAAACAACGGAACGGCGGCGGCGAAGCTGAGAGCGGCGCCCCGCGAGATGTCCTCAACCAGGCGGGGGGTTACGAGTGCCAGCGATGACGCGAAAGGTAACGCCGCCCCGATGATCCGCGCGAGTCCCTCAGAGAGCTCGACCCCAGCCCGTGCCACCCGCTGCGGCGCATCCTCGAAGGCATCGGGCCTTGCCCCGCCAGGAGTCTTGGTCGACGACGTGGGGGAAGGGCGGCCGGTCAGGGCGCACCCCCCGCCGCATCACGCTCCGGTTCTTCGGCCGGCAGCAAGAGCAGGTGCTCATCGGGGCGAATCCAGCCGAGCTCCTCGCGAACGACGCTCTCGAGTCCGGCCGAGCCCTGCTCTCCGTCCTGCAACCGCTTGGCTTCTGCCTCGAGCCTTGCGTTCTCGCGTTCGAGTCCCGCAACGTCTTGGCGGAGCGCCTCTGCGTCCTCTGCACGCGCGCGTACCTGCGCAAGGCCGCTCGGAGACACAACCTGCCATCCCGCCACAAAGGCGGCGACGGAAGCGCAGAGCAGCAGCATTTTCTCGGCGCGCATGGTGGGCCCTTTGCTACCATGGGCGGCGATCTAGGGTAAAGCCTACCGCCCCAAACACAAAAAACCTGCCCCTCGGAGCAGGTTTCTCGTCGACCTTTGGCCTTCGCCTCAGCGAGATGTCAGGCGTCGTGGTTCGTGAACGGCAGCAGGCCTACCGCGCGCGCGCGCTTGATGGCTCGCGTCACCGCCCGCTGGTTCGTCGCGGTCAGTCCCGTGCGGCGAGCAGGAAGGATCTTCCCCTCCGGAGAGAGAAAGCGACGCATCAGCTCCGCGTTCCGGTAGTCGATGGGCTGGTCTTTGTTCTGCAGAAAGAAATCCTGCAGGCGGCGCCGGTTACGGCCAGAGTTGCGCGAAGACATGAGACAGATCGCTCCAAGCAAAAGAAGACTCCCGACTGCTAGCGGCTCGCACCGGGAATGGCAAGAGCCGGTCTCCGGTTCTTCGCAGATCTGCGAGATCTCTCAATCTTCACGGAATCGTCACCACTGCGTAACCTCTCCCCTGCGGTCCCGCCTGATCGCGGACACGGAGGGTCATGGGCCACAGACTGCCACTCCCGGTCAAAGTCATGCTCTCCTACCTCGTGGTGGTGGCGGTGGGGGCTGTGCCCACTTTCTTCTACCTCCGCGCCGCGCTGAGCACACAGCTCGTCACCGAGAGCGCCCTGCGCCTAGGCGAGAGGACGCTGCGTCTCGCCACCCGGCTCGCGGCTCGACCCGAGGCATCGCGCACCGACGAGCTGCTTCAGCTCGCTGCGTTGACCCCTGAGCGCCTCACCTTGATCTCCCACACCGGGGAGGTCCTGTACGACACCTACGCTTCTCGCCTTCCGCTCGCGTCCCATGCTTCCCGTCCCGAGGTGGTGCAGGCCCTGTCGCTCCAAAGCGAGGAAGTCCCCGGGGCGCTCACGAGCGTGCCGCGCCGGCCAGGCATGGGCATGGCGCGACGGGTCTCGGACACCACTGGTCTCGACACGCTCTATGTCGCCGTTCAACTGCCCGGAGCGCCCCAGGCAGCGCAGCCGATTCTGCGGATGGCGCGTCGGGTGAGTACGCTCACCGACGTCACCGACGAGACCGTCACCTTCTTGCGCAACGCTCAGGCTCTCGCGGTAAGCGTCGCCCTTGGCCTTTCCCTGCTCTCTGCGCTTGTGCTCCTGCGCCCCCTCGAGAGATTGCGCATCATGTCCGACCGACTCGCGCAGGGAGACTACAGCATCGATGTCGACGTCGACCGCCGCGACGAGATCGGCGATGTCGGGCGCGCACTGCTCGCTCTCGCCACCGAGCTCCGCCAACGCATGGCGACCGCAGGTGCCGCAGAAGCGTTGCTCGTCCAACTCGTAGACGTGCTCGATACGCCAGTTTTGGTGTTCCACGTCAACGGTGACGTTGTCGCGTTGAACGGAGCGGCCCGTCGGCTCCTCGTCATGGAGGGGCCTCGGGCAGGGCAAAGGGTCCGGCAAATCGTCGACGGAGTCGCCTTTCAACGCGCGTTGCGTTTAGCGGAAGAGGAAGGACAGCCCGAGCCTGTGGTTCTCTCCCAACCGAATGGCGAAGAGGTGGCGATGCGCGTCTTCGTGTTGAAGCGACCAGGTACGTCGCCGCTCGCCGTCTTGTTGCCGCCGGAGCCATCCTCGCAGTCGCCGGTGCTCCCCGCTTTCGACCGGGTGACCGTGCGTCCCTTGCGCGCGTTGATCGAGGACGTGCGCAACGAAGTGAGTCCTGCGTTGGAGTCCGCTGGCATCTGTGTGGATGTGCCCCGTGAACTTCCGGCGGTTTCCCTCGCAGAGGTCGAGGGTCGCCTTGCTTTGGCCCTTGGCACGACGCTGACGGCCAGCATCGGGGCCTTCGGTGGACGCGAAGGGAACCTGACTCTGGATGTCGAGCTTACGGACACCCGCGTGGGGCTGGCGCTCGATGCCGCGCCCAGCGGTGAGGCCGTCGCACGCATCCGTTCCCTCGTAGAGCCCCTCGGGGGAGCACTGTCCGTCGTCGATGGGGAGGCCAAGCTGTGGCTGCCCCGGGCATGAACCCAGAGCGCCTGTATCCGCAGGTGAAGACACGTGATCGACGTACCCTCGAAGTGCGGCAGATCTTGCCCCTGCCCGCTCCCGGGGACACCGCTCATCACAGCGTCGACCTCTACCTCTACTTTCCCCGCAGCTTCGGCATCGGCCCTGAGAGCTTTTCCCGGCAAGACTTCTATCGCGATGGGCAAGCCTACCTCCGGTTGACTTCGACGGGGCTGTCGCTGTCGACGTTGCATGACCTCAAGCACCCCTCGAACCCTGCGGCCATCCTGCGCAAACAGCTTCCCTTGCTTTTGCGGCCCGACGGGCCTGACGCCGACACGCTATCCTCCCTCGCCAAGCTCCTCGGCGCTGAGCTCGCGGACGCCGCAGCGCGCGAGGCTGATGGGGTGCGTGAGCTGCTACGGCAGCAAGATGGCTCCGACGAGATGGTGGCGTCATTGAAAGCGCAGCTCAGGGCGGCGGTCGAGCAATTGTGCCGGGATGCCTTGAGCGCTCTCGGCACGTTGCGCCGCGTGCGTGCGAAGGCGACCGCGTTTCGCTCGCTCGCGCCCCCCCGGGTCTTCGACTCCCTCGCCTTCGCTGAGGAATACGCTTGTGCCGTCGTCGATGAAGAACTCGCAGGACTCGGACGCCAGCTCGAAGAGACGTCATGGCTACGAGACGGCACAGGCTTCGCCACCGAGCTACGCCTGCGTATCGCTCACACAGCCGAAGAGGTGAATCGACGACGACAGAGCCAAGGCTTCGCCGTCCCGTGGGGCCACAGCCCAGAGTATTATTCCTACCGCATCGGCCTCGTGAAAAAAGAGTTGCAGCGGGCCCTTTACCTCGACACTCGCAGCACCGCCCGCGACCCCTTCGTCACAAACGCGGCGGCCATGGTGGCTGCCGGGCTCGCCGCGACGTGGGCGACCCTCGCCGCGTTGCCCCTGTGGACGGGCAAGTGGACGAGCGGCGAGGGCGCGTATTTCCTCGCCCTCGCTGTCGGGGCGTACATCCTCAAGGACCGCATCAAAGAGTGGACACGCAACCTCGTCGCTCAGCGTCTCCTCGTGTTCGACTATGACCGCAAGATCGTCGGCAACGCGCTGAGTCGGGTTGGTCTTGGCCGTTTCTCGGGCAGGGCCCAAGAGCGGTTCTCCTACGCCCGTGAGGAGGACATCCCCGCCGAGGTCCGTCGCCTCCGGCTCATGAACCGCACGGTCCGGGGGGTCACACCGGAGCTCGAGCAGGTCATGCATTATCGAAGGGCGATCGAGCTCGCTCAAGACCCCGGCGATGCGGTCCCCGACGGCTTTGGGGTCATGGAGCT
>JBMTAX010000163.1:0-6826 GCA_049429145.1 Myxococcota bacterium | reverse complement strand
CACGAAGGGCTTCCTGCACCTCTCCTGCCGCCAAGAGTGCGCTCGCGTAGTCAGGGAGCAAATCTGGCACATTCTCGTCGTCGGGGAAAAGCTGAAGATAAGCCGAGTAGACCCGCAGGCAGGTGTGCCAGCGGTCAAGGGTCTCGTGGTGCCAGAGTTGCGCAAGGTAGCGCAGCGAACGCTTCAGATGCTGCTCGAGTGATGCGAGTTCTTGGCGGCCGAGCGCGACGTCAACGTGCTCCTCGGAGGCGCCAGACTGCACGGCTTGTCGCACTCTTGGCATGTTCTCGACGAGACGATCGAGCACGAGCAGCGCTGCCCCGCGGGAGTGACTGAGGGCGAGGTCCTCAAACAGCCGGGTTTGGTACAGCACCACGCGTGGATGCAGCTCGTCGAGCGCGCTCAGCCATCGATAGGCGGTGGACGAGGCTCGGGTCTGGCCGCTCAGGTGGTATGCCCAGGCGATTCGCTCTCCGAGTCGTCGAAGGGCGGCGCGGTCTCTCACCCGTTCCTCGAGAAGCTGCAGTTCACCCGCACGTGGTTCGTCGGGGACGTGAAACCACCTAGAGTCGAGCCCTGCAGGCGCGCCTTCACTACGTAGTTCCTTCACGCCCTTGCCCCAGCCTCGCACGTGGGTCTCGAAGACATTTGCTTGAGGCAGACATGCGTCCGCTCGAGGGGCGGAGACAACGCGTAAAGTCAGCTTGTCGCCCTGCAAGCTCACCGCTTCTGTGGGGCTCCCCGCACAGGGAGACCATACCATCCACCAAAGGGTAACGACGTCGCTGCTCGCGAGGACGAACAGGGGCTCAGCGGCATTGGCCGGCACGCGAAATCGATCTGCACCATCCCCCTCGCTACGGTGTTCGATGGGGAAAGTGTCGACGACGCGAGTCTCCGCGCTGGTGCCCGTACCACCCAAACTTCTGACGATGAGAATGCCATCGACGTCGCGGACCTCGGACCCACCGGGGTCTCGGAGGCTGCGCGTCGTTGAAACGGTGGTGACGCTCGCCGCCGGCCACGCGCACGTGGCTACCGCCAAGGGCAGCCACCACGAAGCCACCATCGCCTTTCCCCGTCGTAGGGACGATGAACGGACGGGCCTCGCCGGCATCAGAGTGGCAGTGTCCTCGTGCGGGTGATGAGCGCTTCGAAGACCTCTGGGGCGAGCGCTTCAGCCGAAAGATCGCGACCGGCCTCACCGCACAAGACCGCTGCCCGCGCCACGCTCGATGCCACAGCGGCATGCACCCCTGCCTCGAGGGGCGTGGGCAGCAGGTCTCCCTCGGCGGCGATGTTCGCCAATGTCTCCGCAGCGGCGATGCGCATCGGGTCACGGAAGCGACGTGCCTTCACTGCCAATGCGCCGAGGAATAGGCCCGGCAAAACCGCGCCCTTGTTCATGACTTTCCCATCGGCCGCGAAGGCCGCTCCAGCGAGGATGGCCTCGTAGGGCTCGATCTCGGGGCGCGGCTCCGACAGCGCGAGAATGGCCTGCCCCTGCCGGATGAGCCCAGCTGGAATAACGCTGCCGTGGCCCGTGTTCGCGATGACAACGTCGCAGGTCGCCATGATTTCTTCGAGGTTCGACGCCTTGCCTCCGCTCGCGAGATGTCGCCCGACGCTCGACGGGTGCACGTCGTCGCCCAGCACCGGCTTGCCCGTGTAACGCATCAGCAAGCTAGCAATGGCAGAGCCGGCCGTCCCGAGGCCGATCTGGCCAATCCTTACTTCGCGTGCATCCCGCTCGATGCGTCGGCAGGCGTTGATGACGCACGCCAGCACCCCGATGGCTGGGGCATCGGCGTCGTCGAGGAGGACCGGGATCGACAGGGTTTCTTCGAGACGCTTCATCACCCGCTGCGCACGCGCTCCGCCCACAGCGTCGAGGAGGATAGCGCTGCAGGAGGGCGCGATCGCTTGGATGGCCGCGATGAGGGCATCCTCCGTCGGCGCATCCATCACGAGGGGAAGGCTATTGAGTCCGCCGAGCTCTGCGAGGAGCATCGCTTTCGCCTCAAAGATCGGCAGCATCGCTCGAGGGCGGACACGTCCGATCCCTTGCAGCCCTGTACCGTCGGTGACGAGGGCAACGGTGCGCGCGACACTCGTAAAGCGGTCAGCGTTGTCGGCATTGTCGTCGATGGCGCGCACAATCTCGGCGACGCCAGCCCCGATGGCGGTCTGCAGCGAGGAGAGGTTGTCGAGGGGAACACAGGAGACCGTCGCGATCTTTCCCCCCTCGTGAACCTCTTCGACGCGATTGATGACCTCGATGAGCTCTGAGTCTTCGAGACCGCGCACGGCGGTACATACGCGCGCAAGGTGGTCTTCATCTTCGAGCGAGAGTTGAAACTCACGCTCGGTGAACGTGTGCCCGACCTTCAGCGTCGTGATTTCGCCAATGGATGCCCCCGAGTCACCGAGCGCGCTCGTCAGGATGCCCAGGTTGCCGAACTTCCTCTTCGTCTTGATCCGAAGGGAGCGAACCAGTCCACCTCTCAACATGCGGGCCTCCTAGGGCGCTGCAAAAAATCGCGCCGCGCGGTGCTTCTATCACTGTCCCCCCGCGTGCCGTCTACCGGGGTTCGTTGTTCCTGGAACCTGGACGGCTGTGTCCATGTTCTCGACGAGAGGCTTGGCCGCAGCGGCGGAAGGCTGCGTGCCGGCCGCTGCGTCGAACACCTCGAAGAAAACGGAGGCGCTAGGCCTTACCTCCACCCGCTGCTCCTCGGGCCACAGCGACATCAGCCACCTGATGCGGCCGCTGCGCCCGGGGGAGATCTCTTCAGCCTGAAAGACCACCGGTGGCCTCGGTGCGCGGCCTTCGGGGGAGGAGAGGCGAACCACCGGGGGCGCTGCAGGGGCGCTCGTTCGATTCTGGACAAATAGGGTGAGCTCGACGCTGCGGCAGGGGCCGCCGCATGCATCATCGGGCAATAGAGCGGCGCCGTCGACGTCGCCAGCGGCAAGGCGCGCTTCGAGCAGCACCCGCTCAGGGGTGCCGAGGGGGCGGGTCTCGAGCAAGAGGTCTCGGCTCTCGAGCCCGCTGGCGACCAGCACAAACTTGGTCGCAGAGGTGTCGATGCACCCGACCGAGAGGACCACAACGAAGGCGAGGCTGGCTCGTGTCCGGTTCATGCGCCACCCCACACCTTTCTGTCAGAAAGCCCTACCGCTGTGACGTGTACTTGCATACGAGTGCGCCCAAAAGCGCCTCAGTAAAGGCCATGCACCATGACGATGACCAGCACTCCTCGCACCGCCGGCATTCTCCTCCATCCGACTTCCCTCCCGGGGCGCCATGGCATCGGCGACCTCGGTAATGGCGCACGCAGTTTCATCGAGTTTCTGCGTCGCTCTGGTCTCGGCCTCTGGCAGATACTTCCTCTCGTGCCAGCGGGACCTTGCGAGTCGCCTTACTCGTCGTGCTCGGCCCTCGCCGGCAACGAGTTGCTGATCGACCTCGACCAACTCGTAGAGGCGGGGCTGCTCTCGGCTGCCGATGCACAAGGCCCAACGGCCGCCCTCGACGCTGTAGATGTCGAAGTCGTCAATGGCTTTAAGCGTGAGGCGTTGCGCACGGCCGCACGCAACCTGCGACAAAAGCCTCATCATCCCTTTCACGGAACTCGTGCCCGCTTCCTCGAAGAGAACCCCTGGGTCAGCGACTTCGCGCTCTTCATGGCCATCAAGGGCCACGTCGGGGGAGTACCGTTCTGGGACTGGGAGCCAGCGCTGCGTGATCGTGATCCATCGGCGCTGCGCGCGGTGGCGCAAGAGCTCGGTAACGAAATCGACGACGTCATCACCCTGCAGGCGATCTTCGACGTGCAATGGCGTGCCATTCGCGCCCATGCCACTGAGGCCGGTGTTCGCATCATCGGCGACGTGCCTCTTTATGTCGACGCGGACAGCGCCGATGTGTGGATGAGCCGCGCGAGCTTTCAGCTCGACGCCGAGGGACACCCCGCGGCCCTCGCGGGAGCTCCTCCGGATTATTTCAGTGAGACGGGCCAGCTGTGGGGCAACCCGATCTACGACTGGGCGGAACTCGCCAAGACCGGTCACGGCTTCTGGGTGCAGCGTATGCGTCGCATGATGCAGCAGGCCGATCTTATCCGTATCGACCACTTCCGTGGACTGAGCGCCTACTGGGACACTCCGCCCGGTTCGCAAGACGCGCGAGCGGGGCGCTGGGTCAAGGGCCCCGGACGACGTCTATTCGAGGACCTTGAGGCCGCCCTCGGGCCCCTACCGCTCATCGCCGAAGACCTGGGTCTCATCGACGATGACGTCCGTGCGCTGAAGGCCTCCCTCGGACTGCCTGGCATGCATGTGCTGCAGTTTGCCTTCGGTGACGACAACCAGAACCTGTATCTGCCCCACAACCACGACGAGAACGCGGTCGTGTACACGGGTACCCACGACAACGACACCACCCTCGGCTGGTGGCAAAACGCACCGGCGCATGTGCGCGAGCACGCGCGGCGTTATCTCGGCATCGATGGCCAGAACATCGCTTGGCAGCTGACGCGCGCAGCCTTCGCGTCCGTGAGCCGCATGGCCATCGTGCCGATGCAGGATGTGCTCTCGCTCGACGGACGTTGCCGTATGAACACGCCCGGTCTCGCCAAGGGGAACTGGGGATGGCGCGTGCGCATCGACGCGTTCAACGACGACGTCGCAGGCCGTTTGCGTACCCTCGCCCAAATGTACGATCGAGACATCGCCCTGCGTCAGCATCTTCTCGCGCGGGAAGCCGCGACGAAGGCCGCCGCCGTCTCGGCTTGATCGCGCCCGGCAGCGACTCCTTCGTCAGGGTCGCTGCCTCGCTTTTTTCGAGTACGTCGGCGGCAGCGGCTAACGGGGGGGAGCCGTCGCGACCAGCGAGGTTCGTGCCTCGTGGGCGCTCATGAAAGCTCGTAGGCGTTCGAAGCTCGAGAGGGGCGCGACCTCACGCAACGCGATCCAATCGAGCGCCGTGTAGAGATACAGCTCGGAAAAGCCAAAGCTCGGTTCTGGCGACAACCACGGCCCTTGGGTGCGCTCGTCGAGCCAGTGCAGGATCGACATCACGCGCTCTCGGTCTTTGCGCAGGTAGGCCACGGCTTCCACATCGACACCGTCGCGAGCCAGGTAGAACCGCTTCACCAGTGTCGAGAGGCATTCGTCGATCGCCGCCCGCAGGCAACGCTCCTCCACGTCGTGTGTGCCGGTGGGGTGACGCAACTCGCCAGGGCCGAAGCGACGCACCAGCTCGTCGAGGATAACGTCGGTCTCCCACAACGTCATGCCGTCAAGCTGCACCAAGGGAACCTTCCAGATCGGAGTGAGACGCCTCAACTCGGCTTGACCCTCGTCTGAAAAGGCATCGACGAGGGTGCAAGGTGCGCTGAGCTCCGCTGCCACCACCCTCACCCGCCGGACATAGGGGGATGTGAGGGACCCAAAAAGTTTCATCATCGCTCCGATCCCTTCGCAGCCACGCGGAGGGAAAAGTGTTGTGCGGCCGGAGTCATCTCGACGGTGTACGCGAGGTCGACCGCGTGCCGGTGTCGCACTGCGTGGTCATGGCTGCACGATGTCACCCTGCGCATCCACCACCTGCAACGCACCGAGTTCAAGACGGCTGACGCTCTCCTCGACCGCAGCACGATCGCCCACGAGGACAATAGCCATTTGCTGTCGCACCAGCGCGCGGGCTGCCGCTCGCTTCACGTCGTCAGCCGTCACCGCAGCCACTCTCTCGGGGAGCTGCGTGTAGTGGTCAAGCGGGAGGCCGTAGGTGTACAGCTGTCCGCCGAGGGCGAGAAGGTCGGCGACCGTCTCGAACCGCCCAGGCAGCGACTTGATAAAGTTCGCTTTCGCTGCGTTGAGCTCTTCGTCGCTCTTGATGCCCAGATCTCGCAGCGTGTCGAACTCCTTGAAGACCTCTGCGATAGCCTCTGCAGTGTGCTCCGTCTTGATGCCTGCCGTCGCGATGAAGGGGCCAAGGCCGCTGCGGGCGTCTACCGAGGTGGAGGCGCCGTAGGTCCAGCCCTTGTCCTCACGAAGATTCAGGTTCAGGCGGCTTGAGAACATCCCACCGAGGACTTGATTGAAGACGAGCAACGCCGGCTCGTCTTCGTCGCCTTGTTTGACCAGCGGTCGACCGATCATCATCACGGTTTGCGGAGCGCCAGGGAAGTCCACGAGGCGCAGCCGCGTAGCGTCGAGGGGTTTGGGGTCGGAAGGCGCCTTCGGCGGAGTGGCCTTGCCCCGCCATTTGCCGAAGTGCCGCTCGGCGAGGGCGACCGCCTCCTCGAGAGTGATGTCCCCCGCGAAGACCAGAGCGGCGGTCTTCGGGCCCGCGATGTCCCCCCAAAATTTCTTCGCCTGGGAGACCTTGAGTCGTTGCACCGTCTCCTCCGTGCCTACCGTGGGGCGACCGTAGGCGTGCTTCTCCCCATAGGTGGCCGCCGCGAACACATCGCCAGCGACGCTACGAGGGTCGCCCGTGCGCCCCTTGATCGACGACAGGTGTCGCTCTTTGACGCGCTCGAAATCCTCCGTCGTGAAGCGGGGTTTCTGCGCCATCGAGGCAAGAAGCGAAACGCTCTCGTCGACATGTCTCTTGAGCACTCCCATGCCGACGCCGCCAGCCTCACGACCGCTCCACACCTGCGCCCGGGTGCCCAGGTTGGCGATGGCTTCGGCGAGGCCCAGCGCGTCTAAAGAACCCGCGCCCTCGTCGAGCATATCGAACGTGAGTGTCGCAAGCCCTGCCTCGCGCTGCGGTTCTTGTGCGCCCCCACCGCGGACGATGAGCTGAACGCCGACG
>JBMTAX010000162.1:0-6841 GCA_049429145.1 Myxococcota bacterium | reverse complement strand
GGTGACCGACCTCTGGCTTTTCGGATCTGCCGTTCCGCGTGAGTACTGCACGCTCAACTCACTCTCTGCGGGTCCGATCAACAACTCGCAGAGCTCGGCATAAGTGCGGTCGGCGGCAGGCTGGCCATCGACGGTGACGAGGAGATCGCCTGGTCGAAGTCCCTGCCTGGCGGCGTCCGAGCCGGGACGCACCTCGCGCACCACCGTCGGGCGAGCGGGCTGCAACTCGATGCCGGCCGTCGCGAGGCGAGAACGGAGGGATGTGTCGAGTTTGGCCACGGCGGCGGGCGAGAGGTACGCCGTGTAGGGGTCCTTCAGGGACTGGGCGAGTGACCTCGCCATACGCTCGGTCAAGAGCGTGCGTGCCTGTCCTCCTGCGCCCGTGAGGTCCACTGCCGACGACAGCAGACGAGCGACGTCCTTCGGACCCGTAGGCGGCCAGGGTGACTCGTGGAGCGCCCCTCGACACACGAGCTGCAGCGACGATTCCCGCTTGACGATACGCAGGCAGGCATCGGCCTCATGAAGCGCATCGAGCCCCGCTCGAGCCAATGAATCGAGAGGCACCTCGCGGACCGCCGACGCATAGAGGCTCGAGATCACCTCCACGAGCAGTGGGTCGGGCTCCGGCGATCGCGAGGGTGAGGCGATGCTCTCGTGGGCCGCCCCCCCCATCGCCCACACCGCGACGAAGGAGAGCCCCCTCAGAGTCCGGCCAAGTTCGCTCATGATCGCGCTTGTCGCCTCCTACGTCGACCTGAGTTGTACGCAAGGCTGGGCGACTGCCGCAAGCTGAGGTGCAGACCGTCTCAGAATCGACGCGGAAGCGCCCCCGCGAGGCGACGCAACGCCTCTTCGACGAGCGCCTCGTCGTCGTGAGGAGAGAGCGAAAGCCGAACCGTCGCACGGGCCTCTTCGCGCCTGAGCCCGAAAGCGAGCAACGCCGGGCTCGGCTCAGGGGCGAGGGCCGAACACGCCGATCCGAAACCGACGCAGACGCCGGCGAGATCGATGGCCAGCCGCAACGCCTCACCATCGATGTCAGGGACCATGATCGCGCTCGTGTTGGGCAAGCGTGGGCAGGCGGCGCCGATGACGCGTGCGCCGGGCCAAGCCTCCAGCAACCCTCGCTCCAACCGATCGCGTAAAGGCGCGAGCCGCGCGTGCGCTTCGCGCGTAGTGGTCACCGATGCAGCCGCAGCGCCGAACGAGGCGAGCAAGGCCAGCGCCTCGGTGCCAGGGCGTCGTCCGCCCTCCTGCCCTCCCCCGGGCCACGGGTTCGGCAGCCGCCTCGCGTTGCCTCGCAACAGCAGCGCCCCCGCGCCTTTTGGCCCCCCCATCTTGTGAGCACTCGCCACCACCGCGTCGACCCGGGCGGGCAAGGGCTCAAGGCGGCCCACCGCCTGGGCGGCATCGACCGCGAGCAGCGCACCAGGGGGAATGAGGCGCGCGAGCTCATCGAGTTCGCTGACGACGCCGGTTTCATTGTGAGCAGCCGTGACGAAGATCGCGTCGGCCCCATCGAGCAGCTCTGCGACTAGGGCGAGGCGGCCGCCGTCGTGTAAGGGTAGCACACTCAGCGTGCACCTCCCCGCCGCAGCGGCACGCTCAAGCGGCTTGCGTAGCGATGGGTGCTCGAGGGGGCTCATGACGAGGTGTGGCAACTTCTCAGGGTGAGCCTCGAGCACAGCGTCGACGAGCCAGCGATTTCCTTCGCTCGCCCCGGACGTGAAGACGACGTCTTTGTCGTGCCCCCCGAGCGCTGCTGCGACGGCGCGTCGCGCTTCGTCGAGGGTGCGGCGTGCGGTGCGGCCGGCGGCATGGGGTGACGAGGGATTGGCCGCCACGCCTGCCGCCTCGATGAGCGCATCGAGGGCTATGGGGAGCAATGGCACACTGGCATTGGCGTCGAGATACAGGCTTCCCCGTTGGGGATGCCTCTCAGGCACGGTTCGGGCCCTGGGGCGAGCTCACGTCGGCCCCCTTGCGGACGGGCTCGACCGGGACGCAAGTCTCCTCGCGGGGAGCTCCGTGGACCGTGCCGTCTGCCGGAGGGGCCACGTCGCGCTTGTTCGAGGGCACATCACGCCGCTGTGCCCCGTTGGCGCCGCGCAGATCAGACGCATCAGCGATAGATGCGGGCGCGAAGGGTTCGCTGCGAGCGTCTTTGGGGACGCCGAGCTCGTTCTTCAGCTTCTTGAGGAGTGCGCGCCGAGCCCGGGTGCGCGCCCCCCGCGGCTGCTCACGGAACGGCAGCGGGATTCGCATACCCGCCATGGAGCCGTGCCCCCCGGCACTTCCCTCGGGGTACTGCTTGATAAGCTCCCGCACCAGCTTACCTGCCGAGAAGCGACGGTCGTTCACACGGATCGAGCAATAGATGTTCCCGTCATGTTCGCCGACGACGATGGACCAGCGCACCCCTTCGGCTTGCACCAGCCGGTCAGCCGTCTCGGGGACCATATCGGGGATGTAGACTTCACCGAGATCCACAACGACCACGTTGTCGGTGATCTGCGCGCGATGGATGGCGCGCATCAAGACGGCGAAGTAGGCGCGAGGCAACCTCGGGTGCTCGATCGCGGACACGAGCGACATGTCGGTGAGCGCGGCGAGGTGGCTATACGCCCACACATCCGCCGCGGACACCTCCCGACCCAGGTCGCGCGTATCACTCTTGATGCCGTAGAAAAGGGCGGTGGCCAGCGACGGCTCGGGCACGACCTTGGCGGCTTCGAGATAAGCCGTCAGCGCCGTCGATGTGGCACCATAGTCCCCACCCACATCGCAGAAGGCGGCGTTCTTGGAGAGAAGACGTGCAGGGTGGTGGTCGATGCAGATGACGCGCTTACCGACGCATTGCTCGGCGGGCAGCGAGTGGTTGCCCACCTCAGGCTGGGTGTCGACCAAGCCTACGACATCGAATTCCTCGAGGTCGATGCGGGTGATCGGCACGAGGGGCACCTTGAGCAGGCGCACCATCGCGCGATTCTCTGCGCGCCCCAGGACCCCGCCGTAGGTGAGGGTGAAGGGAATGCCCGCACGCACTTCGAGCAGCTTGCCGAGCGCAAAAGCACTGGCAATGGAGTCAGGGTCAGGGTTGTCATGGGTGCAGATGAGCGCTCGGCTCCCACCGGCCACGGCCGCCAGAAGGTCCTCGACACGCTGCTGCACACCCTCCGATGGATTTACGCTCATGCCTCCTCGCGGGTTGGCGCGAGGGACCGTAGGTGCGCCTCGCACCTCGGTCAAGACGGCAACCGGGTTCGGCGTGTCCACGTTTCCGGATCGACGGGAGGAGATCCGCGCTGTGGCGCGGCGGCGGCAGCGGGACCGGGAAAATTTTTCTTACCTGCACCGCTCTTTTGGGCGGACACGCCACGAGGAGGCTACAATGGAAAAGTAGGGTGGCAGGGCCAGCCAGAGATCGCAGCGAAAGCTTGCGTGAACGGTCTGGAGAGGCGAAACGGGTTCGGTACGGATCGAGGGCGGGTGTGGAGATCCCTCGGTCGTCAGAGAAGAGGTCGGTGAATGAGCAGGCGTGATGCACAAAGCGGGAACCTCCGCTGCTCTTTCTGTGGGAAGGGCCAGCGAGAGGTAAAGAAGCTCATCGCTGGACCGACGGTCTACATCTGTGATGAGTGCATCCACCTGTGCAACGACATCATCGCTGAGGAGTCGCAGGACCGCGGCAAGGAAGAAAAGCTCGACCTCCCCACCCCACACGAGATCAAGCAGTTCCTCGACCGTTATGTGATCGGGCAGGAGCATGCCAAGAAGGTGCTCGCTGTCGCTGTGTACAATCACTACAAGCGCATCAACGCACGCGGCGAAGGCGGGGGTAACGTCGAGCTGTCGAAGTCGAACATCCTGCTCGTCGGTCCCACCGGCACTGGCAAGACGCTTCTGGCGCAAAGCCTCGCGCGCTTCCTGAAGGTGCCTTTCACGGTGGCCGACGCCACCACGCTCACAGAGGCCGGGTACGTCGGGGAAGACGTAGAAAGCATCGTGCAGAACCTCCTTGCGGCGGCTGACAACGACGTCGACAAGGCGGAGCGCGGCATCGTGTATCTCGATGAGGTCGACAAGATCGCACGACGTGGCGAAGGCCCCAGCGTTACCCGCGACGTCAGCGGCGAGGGCGTGCAGCAGGGCCTCCTCAAACTGATCGAAGGCACCAAAGCCAACATCAGTCCTCGTGGCTCAAAGAAGTACGGTCAGGCCGAGACGACGGTGCAGGTCGACACGTCGAACATCCTGTTCATCTGCGGCGGGGCTTTCGTGGGGCTCGACAAAATCATCGAACGACGCATCGGCCAGAAATCCCTCGGCTTTGGGGCGGAGAGCAAAGGCAGCAAGGCGCGTCGATTGGGCGAAGTCCTCCGCGAAGTCTCGACGGAAGATCTGATTCACTTTGGGCTTATCCCCGAATTCGTCGGGCGGCTTCCTGTGAACGCCTCGCTTTCCGACATGACAGAGGAAGACCTCGTTCACATCTTGAAGGGTCCGAAGAACGCCCTCGTGAAGCAATACGAGAAGCTCTTCGCGATGGAAGGGGTGACGCTTCGTTTCACGGAAGGGGCCCTCCGCGCCACTGCGCGGGAAGCCATCAAGCGCAAGAGCGGTGCGCGCGGGCTGAGAGCCATTCTCGAAACGGCGATGCTCGACATCATGTACGAAGTGCCCTACGTCGAGGGAGTGACCGAGTGCCTGATCACCGAGGAGGTGATCACGAAGGGCGCAGAACCGGTTCTCACCTATGAGAAGAAGCGCTCCGCCTGAACGCCCCGGCAGGGCACCCTCCGGAGACATCGGGACAGCCCGGAGGCAACTCGTTTCGGTGTCGGGGGGAAGTGCCGCCGGAGGGTGGGGCACGGGTTTCAGGGCAGGGTCACGGTGTAGCCGAGCTTCCTAACGGTGTCCGCGATCACCGCGGGCGACGTCGGGGCTGCGGCCGCGAGCTCAATGCGCGCGACTTTGTCGACGTGGCTTGCCACACAACGCACCACGCCAGGCAACTTAGAAACGGCTGCGTTGATGGCTTGCTCGCAATCTCCACACGTCATGCCCTCGACGGCGAGCTGCACCGTGGTGGTCGCCGTGGCGGTCTCGGTCGCTGCAGGCTGTACAGGCTGCGAGCAGGCCACCTGGCCACCCGCGGCCCCGAGGGCGAGGCCCAGGGCGGCAGACGCAGCCATAAGGCCTTTGGAGCGGCCCTCGCGCGCCGGGGGCGGCATCGAGGCGACGCGGAGGGAGAGCGTGCGTAGAGGGAAAGGTGACATGACGGCGCGACCTCCGGCGCGAACAGCAAAGATAAAGTGCCCGAGCCGATCTCCGAGGGCAAGCCCGCGCCGCATCGCTCACCGCGGGGCCAGCGCAAGGAGCTCCATGCACCGCTTGACGGCGGCCACAGGAGGACTAGGGTCCGGGTTTCGCTCGCCGTTTGCGGGCGTGATGTCGGATCCGCTGGCGCCGCGTCGGTGCGCATGATCCATCGGAGTTGAGATGAGCCTCGGAATACTCGCCACCAAAGTGGGCATGACCCAGATTTATACCGCCGAAGGCGTGCGGCTTCCTGTGACCGTGCTGAAGATCGAGCCGAACACAGTGATCCAGAAGCGCAGCGTCGAGAACGACGGCTACACCGCCCTGCAGGTGGGCACCGGCGCGAAGAGCAGCAAGCGTGTGACGAAGCCTGAGGCTGGCCACTACAAGAACGCCGAGCAGGAGCCCCGCCGATACCTGCGCGAGTTCCGCGTCGACGGCGACACCCTCGGCAAGTACGAGGTCGGGCAAGATGTGTCCCTCGGACTCTTCGACGGCGTCACCAGCGTGGACGTGTCGGGGACCTCAAAGGGCAAGGGCTTCGCTGGCGTCATGAAGCGCCACAACATGGCCGGCTTCCGCGCCACCCACGGTACGCACGAGTACTTCCGCCACGGTGGCTCCATCGGTATGCGCTCTCGTCCCGGTAAGGTCTTCAAGGGCAAGCGTATGCCCGGCCACATGGGCAACGAGCGGGTGACGGTGATCAACCTCAACCTGGTGCAGGTCCTCGCCGAAGAGAACCTCCTCCTCGTCCGCGGCGCAGTGCCGGGCGCGAAGGGTGCGCTCCTCGAAGTTCGCCCGTCGCTGCACAAGGCGCGGAAGATCCCGGGCCTCAGCACCGAGGCGCAAGAGGCTTCGAAGAACCCGATGAAGGCCTCGAAGGCTGGCGCGGGTGCCAAGAAGAAGAAGTGAGCGGACGCCCCACGCGTGTCGCTCTCGCGCGCCCCTCCCGCACGACCTCGTGCAGGGGGGGCGTCCTCTTTGCGGGATAGGAGACGGAATGCAGACTCTCGACGAGCTCACGGTGAACTGGGAGGAAGATGGGGTGCTCAAGGTAAGGGAGCTCGAGAAGCGCGTGCTCACCGAACAAGGCTCTTGGGCCACCGTGCTGTTTCGCTTCGAAGAGCGCGGCACCGATGGCACTTTCCGTTCGGCCAAGGTGCAAATCCGCCGCTACCAAAAGCGCAAGAATGGGTGGGTCTACCACTCGAAGTTCATCATCCCGAGCGATGAGCAGGCGCGAGAGATCGCGGCGACCCTGCTCGGGTGGTGCGGAACCGCTCAGGAAGAGGTCGCCCCTGTAGGCGAATAGGGACGCAACTTGCGCCCCCTGCCAGGGCGCTGAGATCTTGCATCCCTGCGGTGACTGCCGAGAGAGCCTAGACAAAAGCCAAGGGGCCCATGGCGAGCCATAGCTACGCACCTGCGCTGGTCGTGGCGCTCGCGCTCGGCGGGTGTTCGCGCGATACGTCGGCCCCGCTCGATGACGCTGACGCCAAAGACGGGCGCCTTG
>JBMTAX010000161.1:0-6845 GCA_049429145.1 Myxococcota bacterium | reverse complement strand
CCTGAACTCGAGCAGGAGCTTCGTCGGCTTCAGCACATCGTGGGCCAGGCAGGTCACGAGGAGGGACAAGGTGACTGAGCACGTTGCCCTATCGTCGCTTGAGCCCATGATTCACCAGCTGCTGTTCGCCGCCGAACCCACGCCCGTGGCCGGCCTCGAACCTGAAGCACAAGCCATCTACCGGCGACTCGTGCGCAAAACCCTCTTTCGCGTCGTCGAGAACGCGATCCCGGTCACACGCGGACTTCTCGGCGACGCGCGCATGGGCGAATTGCTCACCGCTTGGCTCGACCAGGCCCCGCCCACGACGCGGATTCTGCGAGAGGTACCCGACGAGTTCGTTGCTTGGCTCGCCACTCAGCCGCAGCTGGAGGGGGGGCTGACCGAGCTCGTTCACTTCGAGGTGCTGGAGCTTGCCGTCACCCACGGCCCTGACCCAGAGCCCGAGGTCGTCCACGGCATGCCCGCGTCGCCCCACCTGGAGCACAGCGTCGTGACGCACCCCTGCACCCGTCTCGCCGTGTACGAACACCCCGTGTATACCCTCGTGCGCGGCGCAACACGTCTCCCGGGCAAAACCAGCTCGCCGAGTTTTGTCCTCGCCTACCGCGCCGCGGAGAAAATGCATTGGGTGACCGTGCCGCGCGACGTCGCCATGGTGCTCTTCCGGACCGCCCACGGGCATTCACTCGGTGAGGCCCTCAGGGATCTCGCCGAGACCGGCTATCGCGCCAGTGAGCCACTGGTGAGATCTTGGCTCGTGAATCTGCGTCATCGCGGTGCCATCCTGGGCTTTCCGCGAGCGCACCCAGAGGAGTCGACGTGAGCACCTCCCGCATTGCCGTCGCGCAAATGACGTCCACCCACGACGAGGAACAAAACTTTCAGACGTGTGAGCGACTGGTTTCGCGGGCCGCGGAACGTGGTGTTCGGCTCCTCTCGCTCCCTGAGAACTTCGCCTTCCTTGGCCAGCGCGACGATGAGGTGCAGCGCTTCAAGAGACCTCTCGAGAGTGAGCTCTTCCGACGCTACCGAGCCCTCGCCGCCGACCACGGTATCTGGCTTTCCTTGGGTGGCTTCGCAGCGACTGGCCCCGACGATTCGCACGCGTACAACTGTCATGTCGTCGTCGGTGACGATGGGGAGCTTCGTGCCTGCTACCGCAAACTCCACCTCTTCGACGTCGATCTGCCCGATGCCACGTCGCTGCGCGAATCGAACGGCATCGCCCCCGGGGACGAGGTGGTCGCAGTAGATAGCCCAGTGGCTCGTCTGGGACTCAGCGTTTGCTATGACCTTCGCTTTGCCGAGCTTTATCTGTGTTTGGCCCAGCTCGGGGCGGAAGTACTCCTGGTGCCCGCCGCCTTCACGGCCACCACGGGCAAGGCGCACTGGGAGACGCTGCTGCGGGCAAGAGCCATCGAGACGCAGTGCTACGTGGCGGCTGCTGCACAATTCGGGCGCCATAACCCGCGTCGGGAGAGCCACGGCAACGCCATGATCGTCGACCCCTGGGGCGCTGTGATCGCCCGCTGCGGCGAAGGGGAAGGCTTGGCGGTGGCTGACATCGACCTCGCCTACCTCGCAGAGGTGCGCCGTCGTATTCCGGTGATGAACCATCGACGGCCCGAGGTGTACGGACGGGTGGAGTGCCTCAGGGGCGGTCTGGACGGCTGAGCTCGTCTTGAGAGCAACGCCGTCAACTCCGTGTGCCCCCCGGCCACGGTGACGTTAAGATTTTCACGCAGGCAGTCGGCCCGCTGCAGAGGCCGAGGTAGCGCTGCAACCACGCAGGAGCCCTGCGCATTTTGGAGGTCGACATGCGTGTGTCTGCTCTCTTCGGAGTGGCCCTCGCTGCGTTGCTCGCTTGTGAGCGCGGCGACGCGAATCCCGCGGCCCTGACCTCGACGTCGATGGTCACGGACTTTGCCCCTCTGCCTCTCGTGCCGGAGGGGTATGAGTTCGCGACGCTGGCGGGCGGATGCTTCTGGTGCCTCGAGGCAGACCTCGAGAAAGTCCCCGGGGTGTTGTTTGCCGTCAGCGGCTACACGGGGGGGCACAAGGCGCGGCCGACCTACGAAGAGACCGGCACGAAGAAGACGGGCCACGCCGAGGCCGTACGGGTGGTCTACGACCCGAAACGGCTTTCCTACGCGAAGCTCCTCGAGTTCTTCTGGCGACACATCGACCCCACCGACGCCGAGGGGCAGTTCTGTGACCGAGGCGACGTGTACCGGCCCGAGATCTTCGTTCACGATGCGGAGCAACGCCGGATCGCAGAAGCCTCACGGCGCACGCTAGAAGCGACACGGCCATTCACGGCACCGGTTCGGGTTCCCATCACCGACGCTGGCGTGTTCTGGACCGCAGAGAACTACCATCAGGACTATGCGCAAAGGAACCCGGTTCGCTATCGCACCTACCGAATGGGTTGCGGCCGGGATCGACGGCTCGACGCGCTGTGGCGACCCGCCGAGAAAGTGGTGCGCCCGTAAAAGAGGACGACCGCTGCTGTCCTGCGTAGCGGGAGGGCGCCCTGGGAGCGACCTCGGAGACAGTGACGTCGTCACAAGGGTTCCCTTTCGAGGCGGGTCTACGGTACCAATGGCGTCATGCGCGCCATTGTCGCCTCCTCTACTGCTGCTCGCACCGAAGAGGCTTTGCTCGACGTCGTATCGCAGCTCTACCAGGCACGACGGGTTGGACGCAACGATGGCTGTGCGCTCGTTTTCGCGTCGGAGCACCACGCCCTCCACGCACGCGCTCTGGCATCCGCCCTCAGCGACATCCTGCACCCCGAACCCTTCATCGGTTGGTTCGGCGCCGAGGCATTTGGCGGCGCGCCGAGCGAAGAGGGAATCCCTCGCCTTGTCGTGTTGGTCCTCGAGGGCTGCGTCGCAGTGGCGCGCACAACCCCGCAGCGAGGCCCTGGGGGTGTGATCGCGGCGGGGCTCTGCGCAGAGCTCCCTCCCGGAAGCGTGCGCTTTCTTGCGACGGCTGCCGACCGGCTCGACGTCAGAAGCGTGCTGACGGCCCTCGATGAACAGTGGAGCCCGGTCGTAGGCGCCGCGGGCGACGGCCGCGGGGCGGCCGGGCCCACCGCCCTCGGGCCGCGTCTCGGCGAGGAACCAAGCGCAGCGCTCCTCGCCGCCTCGGGGGTGCGCAGCCTCATCGGGGTCACGCACGGTGTGCGCAGCGTGGGGCCCGTCTCTCCCTATCGCCAGGCCAAGGGAAGCGTATTGACGACTGTGGGGAACCGCCCCGCCTACTCCGTGCTGCGAGAAGACCTGCGGCGCGCAGGCGTCGTCGATCTCTTTGACCTACCGAAGCGCCTTCTGTGCGGGGTCAGGGCCTCCCCTGACGACGAGTTCTCTCTCCTACAGTGTCTCGGGATCGGAACGACGTCGGGCGACCTCCACCTCGAGGACGAGATACCGGACGAGGGCGAAGCGTTCTTCGCGCTCCGCGACGACGCCATCGCACGCGCGGAGCTTGAGGAGATGCTTGGCCGCATGAAGGATGCGCTCGACGCGCGCCGCCGGATCGCCTGTGTCATCTTCAGCGACCGCGACCGCGATCAAACCTTCTTCGGCGCACCGCGCTTCGAAGCCGAACGCGTCGAAGATGTCCTCGGCGGCGAAGGCATACCGGTGGTGGGTATCAGCGGCACCGCCCAATACGGCGCGGAGGGCGGCGTGACACTTCGCCACCGGCACGCGTGCGTGGTGTGCGTGCTCTACGTCGAGCCTTGAGCCCGCGCGAGTGCATCCACGACCTGCAAGGCCTCCACGGTACCTTTGACATCGTGAACCCTGACGATATCCGCCCCACGAGACGCAGCGAAAGACACGGCTCCGAGGGTGGCGCGATCGCGCTCTGCGGGCACGCGAATACCCGTCAACTCACCGAGAAAACGCTTTCGGCTCGGACCGTAGACGACGCCTGCGGCATCCCCTCGAAGCAGGTCCAATGAGCGAGAGAGGGCGAGGTTGTGCTCGAGGAGTTTGCCGAACCCGATGCCTGGATCCACGAGCAGTTTTTCAGCGGCGACGCCGTGGGCGACCGCATAGGCGACGCGTTGCTCGAGGAAACGCCGCACTTCCCCCACCACGTCCTCGTAGACGATGGGGACCTCTTGCATCGTAGCGGGGTCTCCGCGCGCATGCATGAGGATGACAGCATCGAACTCTGGCGCCACTTCGATCATCTGCGGATCATGCTGCAGCGCCGACACATCGTTGAGCCAACGCGCCCCTGCACGCACCGCAGCGCGCGCGGTCGCGGCGTTACGGGTGTCGACGCTGATGGCGGTGACCCCGGCGCGCACGAGCCCCTCGATCACCGGCACCACCCGGGCAATTTCCGTTTCTTCGCCGACGGGGACAGCACCAGGACGTGTCGATTCACCGCCCACGTCGACGATGTCAGCGCCTTCGGCCATCATGCGCGTACCGTGCTGGATGGCGCGATCGACGTCCAACGTGTGGCCACCATCCGAGAAGCTGTCGGGAGTCACATTCACGACGCCAAGCACGTGGGTTCGCGTGCCGAGCAAGAACTCTCGGAAACCACAGCGCACCCTGGCGCCACTCGTGCTCATACGGGAGGCCTTGGAAAGCCTCGTCCTTGCAACGCCATCCACAGGTTGTCCGTCACCTGCGCAGGGCCGGGCGCCGCGTCGATGGCGACAGCGCCGTACTCGCTCGAGAACTTTGCATACCCCGCATGCACACGACGTTGCACCTCCTCGTCGTCGTAGACCTCTGCTTGTCCTCGACGTTGTGCCACACGGCGCAAGGCCTCGTCGACGTCGAGGGTGAGGACGAGAAGGTGATCGGGTGGTGGCGCAAAGCGGTTCAGCTCGCGCACCCACGGTTCAGGGACATGAAGGCCCTGGTAGACGAGGCTCGAAAGGGTGTACCGGTCCGAGACCACATGCACTCCCGCGCGAAGCTTCGGCTCGATTTCGCGTGCGACGTGCTCGAGGCGGTCGGCCGCAAATAGCAGCGCGAGGCTGCGCCACGCTGACTCATCCATGGTCCGCGCCCGCAGCGTCTCCCGGGTGAGCTTGCCGATCTCTCCGCCGGAGGGCTCTGCGGTGGCGTGAACCTCATGGCCCTCAGCGACGAGCCGCTGACACAAAGAGCGCACCTGCGTCGTCGTGCCCGTACCGTCGGCGCCCTCGATGACGATGAAATGACCTCGCGAAGCGTGCGCCATGAAGAACCCTTACCAGAAAGTCCGCCGTCCTAGAGGGGCTTTCGTCGTCGTATCTGCGCCGTTACGCCACCAGCCGAATGGTCACGCTTTGCGTTCACGGACCGTGAGCCCAAGGCGCGCCTCGGCCTCGGGCCGCTTCACACGGCTCACGATCTGCCGCACCTTGCGGCTATCTCGCGGCCGTTCAATGGCACCGACTTCCTCGAGAGAATACCCGACGCTGTGTTCCAGACCATGATCGGCGAGGTAGCGCGAGAACGCGATCTCGATGTGGGCCGCGACCCTTTGTCCGCTCGTGCCCGGCTCCGTCACGAAGAGCACACGCAGCTGATTCTGACGCTCGTGGACGAGCTGGTACTGCAAGAGCCCGGGCACCGAGAGGAAGAGCAGCTCCAGGGGAATGGGTGGGTGCGCTTGCCACGCCCCCAATTCATCTCGAAGATAGAATGTGTCGTCGCTACGACCGTGTACCTCGATCACTTGAAATGGCGAGCCGCACAGACACTGCCCTGCGCGAAACACCGCTTGATCATTCAGCTCATACCGCAACAAGGGCTGGGCAGTGTTCAGCAGGTTCGTCACCCACACGCGTTCGGCCCGCTCCCCGAAAGGCACAGGCTCCCCTCGCTCGTCGACCCCCTCGAGCAAGCACGCATCTTCATTGATGTGCAGCGCGCCGAGATGACACGACGTCGCCATCGGCACGCACTCGGTGGCTGCGTAGGTCTCCACCAATCGCGACCGAGGGAACACCTCGTTGAGCAGCGCGCGGCAGCTCGGCGTCAAAGGCTCGGAGCCCGCGGTGATGAGCTCAGGGACGATCTGGAGGGCTCCTCTTCGCTGCTCGTGAGCAAGCAGCTCCAACAGCGTCGGGTAGCTGTGCAGGAGGTGGGGGCGCAGGAGGTTGAGCCTTTCGATGATCACCGGCACCGGCGACTCGATGGACACCACCTGTGCATCGCTCAAGAGAGCTCCGATGGGCGGGACGCGGGAAGCGAGCAAGGAGGTCATGTAGTGGCCGCCCGATGCGACGACGAACGCCATTCGGAAGCGCTCGGGACGCAACCGTGTCACGAGGGAGCGTACCTGGAGGTCATTCCTGAAGATGCGAGCGAACGTGATGGCTCTGGTGGCGGCCCAGCTGTCGAGGTCGTTGAGAAAGATACCGACCTGGCCCGTGGTCCCCGAGGTCATGGCGACGACGTAGCGGTCCCGTAGCAACTGGCCTGCGCGCTCGGGGGCCCTGACCCACGCCTCTAGCTCTGCTCGGTGAGTCCTGGGCTCCGCCAGGGTGTCCTCCAATCGAGCGAGGAAAGCACCCTTGCTCGTGGGTGGAAGCGCAGCCAGCTGTGCCTCCGGGTCGGCCCCGGGGTGTTCCTGCAGTGCCGCCGCATACAGATGGGTCTTGCGGGCTGCAGCAATGACGCGAGAGAGACGCTGTCGCTGCAGGGCTCTGACCGCCCCCTGACCGCCGCGCTCCGCGCGGACCGTAGCAATGAGATAGCGAGCGAAGAGCGCCACCTCGAGCGACGACAAGCGAGCGGGGGCGAGCAGTGCCAAGCGGGCTCCTCTGCGGGTGTTCTAGCTGCCGGCAGGATGCCCCTCGCAGGGGACCGTCGCGAACC
>JBMTAX010000160.1:0-6860 GCA_049429145.1 Myxococcota bacterium | reverse complement strand
CGTCGCCCGTGGCTGCTCCGTCGGTGATGTCGAGACCCCGGCATAGAGAAGCCCCTCGAAGTCTGAGGCCATCTCCGCCGCTGTCTGGTAGCGCTGCGCGGTGTCCTTCACCATCGCGCGCAAGATGATGCGTTCGAGCCCGGCGTCCACCGAGACCCCCGGTACCCTCTGGGACGGGGGCACGGGCTGCTCAAGGATGTGCTTCGTCACGATGCCGATGGGCGTGTCGGCCTGGAATGGCAGTTCCCCGGTGGCGAGTTGGTATACGAGCACGCCGACGGAGTAGAGGTCGCTGCGTGCGTCGAGCGCCATGCCCCGCGCTTGCTCTGGGCTCATGTACTCCGGCGTTCCGCACACCATCCCCGCTTGGGTGAGGGCTTGCCCCTTCTCGTCAGGGTCTTGGATCTTGGCGATGCCGAAGTCGAGCACCTTCACGAAGTCGCGTTGGCCTCGACGATCCTCCACCATGATGTTCTCAGGCTTGAGATCGCGGTGGATGACGTTGTTCTCATGGGCTTCGGCGAGGGCAGAGCAGACCTGCATCATGATGCGTGCGAGGCGCTCTTTGGGCAGCGGACCCTCGCGCCGCAACACCGTGAAGAGGTCAACTCCCTCGAGGAACTCTTGCGCCATGAACAGGGTGTTGTGCTCGTCTTGGCCGAAGTCGATCACTTGAATCGAGTTCGGATGGTTGAGGCGGCTCGCGGCTTTCGCTTCTCGCTGAAAGCGCTGCACGAGCTGCGGGTCGTCACGGAACTTGTCGTGCAAGATCTTGATGACGACGGTCTTGTCGAGGCTGAGCTGCCGCGCCTTATAGACCTTGCCCATTCCCCCGACGCCGAGGAGGCTCTCGATACGGAAGTTGCGGTTGACCACCTGGCCGATGAAGGGGTCGTCGGACGGATCGGTGCTCGCCGCCCGAGGTTGTTCTGCCCCGCAGCTCGGGCAGAACCGCGCGTCCTCTCGGATCTCCGTCGAGCACACCACACATTGCGCCACACGCACTCCCTCGCGTCGCTCCACGCCCGACGCTCGACGAAGCTTATAGCTCCCTCCCAGGGGGAGGCAAAATCGACTCTCGTCGCTATTTCATCTGCTTGTCGGTGCAAGTGGACTCGGCTCTGTCCCTGTCCCCGCCCCTGCCGTCGCGAGACGCTTCCTGGCGCCCGCGTCCCCCTCCCACCGGCCGGAACCATTTTTCGCTCCTGCCTGCTTCACCCCTGCCTCATGACGACCAGTGGGGGGAATGGGGCGGTGGCCGACGCGTTCGTGCTTACAGTTGCACGGCGGCTGGCTCGTCATGGCGCACGTAGCGCGGTCGGCCCGCCTCGAGGTGGCAGCCAAAGGGCGCCAGGGCGCGTTCGAGGCCATCGGTGGTGCCTTGGAGGGTGAGCATCTGCGCGAGATCCTCGCAGGCACCATGCAAGTAGCCGAGGGAGAGCCGTACCTTTGCACGCAAGGCCCACATGTCGGGGTCGTCCGGGTATTCGAGCAGAGAACGTTCCGCGGCGACAAGGGCGTCTTCGAACTGCCCGGTGCTCTCGAGACAAATGCCGCGGTTCCAGGAAGAATACCGGTAGCCGACCTGGAGTGCGTCGGCGCGGTCGAGCAGGGCGATGGCTGGCGGGCAGAGCTCTCCGCAGGCAAGCCGGTTCGCCTGGCACGCAGCGACGAGCATCACAGCGGCGCCATAGGGAGCTTCGACGCGGTCGGGGCGCAGCTCGGCGGCGCGCAAGAAGAGCTGGAGGGTGTGCGTCTCACGTTCAAGGTCACGAGGCTTGCCCGCTTCCCCTCGTTGTCGAACTGCCTGCACCCCCTCGAGCGCCGTGGCGATCAACACATCGTATTCGTCGCGTTCCGCTGCCGCGTGGGGAGGGCTCGACTCCACGGCCGACGCACACCCCGCCAAAAAGCAAAGGGAAGCAACCGTCAGGAGGGGCCACCGGATCCACATCGCAACCACCTCCTCATTGTAACGAACGGAGGCGACGCCTGGGCGCAGCGCACTTGGTGCAGCGGAATGAGTCAGCTGCTGCCGGGCGTCGGGCACCGGGCGCGTCTGGAGGGGCGCTTAGGGGGGTCCTCGCCGGGGCGACAGGCCTGCTCGATGGCCCCGAGGAGGCCTCCATGGCCGGTCCCCGCTGTCCCCTAGGACGCCGCCCCCGTTGGCTTCGCTGCGTCTCCCAGCGCGATGCGTGGCCCTTGGCCGTCAGCACGCCGACAGTCGCCTTATGAAGTGGTCTTCTTCCTCGGCCTGGTCGAGCGGTATCGGCTCCACGACGAACCCCTCGGAAGCTGGCGGGGCTCCGTATACGTCCCGAAGTCGTTCCCGGGCGCCGGGCTTGTGGGGGTCGAGGAGGTCATCTGCAGCCAGTGTGAGGACACCTGCTCCCATTAGGTGCGCGAATGGCAATCCTTCGCATTGTTGCCGTGGCACGTGCCGGATTTCGGTGCGGCGGTTTCATGTCCCCATCGGTGCGATTAGAATTCAAATTGAAATCGAAAGCATTGCGCACCTGGTGGGGATGGTTTCGGTGGGATTACCGGAGGTTTTCATTGTGCAAGGAGAGTCGCAATGCAGAGATAACCTCTGGGCCGGTGTTTTTTTGATATTGTTGGGAATTATGCGATTCTCGCTACAAGCGCCCGGCGATTGATTGGGCGAAATTTCGGGCGAAAACTTACCCCCTGTCCTTCCAGGGGGGCAACGCCAGCATCGGTCAGCGGGAAGCTTGGGCGCGTCTGGGCATTCGTGTCGCTCAGTCCGACGATGCTGGGCGTTCACTGTCGACGCAACCCATGTTGCTCAGATGTCCCCGTCCCAATCAGCGAGCATGAGGTCGCCGGAATGAGCGCGGAGAAGAGTACGCAGGCCGTAGTGATGTGGATTTTTAGGTGCAGCTGAGCGAACGACGATTGAGTCTGGGTGGTGACTCTTCGCGGGCGTAGAGCACGGCGGAGCTGGCCCCGAGTCTCTTTGCGTACTGCCGTCTGTGACTGCCGGTTCCTGAGCGACAAGAGCCGGAAGCCCTGGCCGTGCGGGAGTTCCCGGCGAGTCTCGTGGCAGGAGCGCTGGGAAAATGCGGGAAGTCTATCGCCTTGCTCCCAGCCCTGGTGGCTCCAGGGCCCAGAGGGTACTCTGCTTCCTCCACGGCGGTGCGCTCGGACTATGCACGAGGGAAGTTCTCACTCTCGCGACCGCGCAACAGGCTGCGCGCGGTCGCAGAAAAGAACGAGCGGGATGCGGACATCAGGAGATATTTTGCCATGAAATATGATCTCGCGCAGCTGGTACGGGGTACCAATCTATTTGGTTCCCGGGAGGATAATCTTGGTGTCTCCCCTGCTGCAGAATTGGATACGGTCGAGAAAGCGGTTGCGTCAGCACGTCTTATCGCCTTCGATGATGGACAATTGATTGTTCGGGAAGGTGATGCAGCGGATAGTTTGTATATCGTGGCTGCGGGGGAGGTGGTGGTCTATACCGCGACCTCTCAAAATGTGCATATCGAATTGGCGCGCTTGGGGGTCGGCGCATACTTTGGTGAACAAGCCCTGCTGAGCGGGGTCCGCGGTCGGCGCAGCGCCAACGTGAGCGCCCTTCGCGCATGCGAACTGCTCGAGGTTCCCTACGATGTTCTGGCTGCGGCCCTTGCGCAAGACCACCCACTGCGGCGACGTCTAGAGGCCATCGGCGCGGAGCAGCTTGAGGCGAAGCTGGCTGCGCAATCGACGCTATTTCGACGCCTGCGCGTCGGCGACTCAAGACCTGAGTCCCGCGAAGTCTCGCTTGAAACCGGTGAGTATTTGTTTCGCCAAGGGGATCCAGCGCACGACGTGTATCTGGTCATGGATGGATGCTTGGAGGTCATTCGTGATGAAGAAGGTGCGTCCCCCGGGCTAGTCGCAAAAGTAGAAGTCGGGATGTGCGTGGGCGAACTCGGAATCTTGGAGAAGCGTCCCCGATCCGCCAGCGTCCGCGCGGCGAAGACAAGTCGTGTCCTCGCGATCAGTGGCGACATGTTTCAGCTGCTTCTGCGCAAGAATCCCGAGCTGCGCGAGTATTTGGTCACCTTGTCCGCCGTGTACCAGATGCCAAAACAGGGCGGGTTCATCACGCAGCACGGTGGGCATTTCTTGGGGCGCGACTGTATTACTACGATATTTCATCTCCCCGACAATCGATCGGTAGTCGTCAACAATGTGATCGGTGCTGAAATTTATCAGGGGACCGTGAACGATCATTCTGTCAACGTCGAGGAGCAATCGCCGCTCGCTGCGCGTGAGAGTGATGCGTCGGGCAGGGAGACGTACTCTTTTTCTGATCCTCCGAAAGGGATCTTGCGAAAGATTCACCTCGACAGCCAACGGCGAATTATCGAGGTCCGTAGTCGAGGGCAGTGGGAAGATTTGCGGGATCTCCATGTCATGATGCTCGATGGGGCGCCGTTGGCACGCTGGCAGACGGATGCGTTCCAGGCAAAAGGTACCATACGGCTCGAGCTGCCCGTGCGATTTGAGACCCAGGACGAGCTGGCATGTTCATGCGTGCAGGTTACCAATGGAGAAGTGTTACGGATGGCACGGGCCGGGTTCGATTCCCTGGAGCAGATCCGCCAGCGCCTTGGCTGCGCCAGTGTGTGCGGGGGATGTGCACCCTCGATTCAGACTCTTCTTGGCGAGAGTGCCTGGGCTCCAGCAAAGCTGGTGCGTGCCACCGAGGTAGCCACTGACACGCGTTCGCTGTGCATTTCACCTCATGTCGGCAAAGCAAAGTCGTATCTCCCCGGACAGCATATCGTGCTGCAGGGGCGCGTCGATGGTACATGGATCGAACGCGCCTATACCCTCTGCGGCAGCGGGCGCGACCCAGACAATTATGAAATCACCGTCAAGCTGGAGCCGCGCGGAAAGTTTACGACGTGGCTTTTTCAGCGAAGCGACACCAGCGAGGAGATGCTGCGGGTCTCAGATCCGCAGGGGGACTTTACCTGGACCGATGATGACGGTCCTGCGGTCTGTTTGGTGGCGGGAATAGGCGTCACTCCGGCCGTGGGAATGGCGCGGGCGGCACATCAAGGGTTGGTGTCACAAGCTCTTCATATTCATTACTCCTGTCGGCACCGCGCTGATTTCGCCTATGTAGACGAACTGAACCAAATGGCTGCGACATGCCCAGGCCTCAGCATCGAATACCGATGTACCAGTGAGTCGGGTCGGCTCGAGGGTGCTGAACTTGCACAGCTGTGTCAAAGGTTCCCTGATAGGCGCTATTATCTTTGTGGCCCCGATGAATTTTTACAGACCATGAGGGGTCATCTGGAGCAGTGTCAGGTTCCTTCCGCGCGTATCTTCGTCGAAGCGTTTACTCCGTCACAGGGAGCCAAGAAGGCCGGGGATTTGGCTGCGATCTCTCGTTGTCCCGTGGACCACAGCAAAGCGCCGGCGTACGCCACACTGGAGGTCGGAGCGGCCAACAGTCGCGTTGATGAGGCCGAGGCGTTCTTGCGGCAGGTGTACACCGACAAGGGTATCCCCCAGGCTTTTGATGCGCGCTGGCAAGAAGTCAAAGAGCAGTTCACCCGCGAGGGTACCTACGCACAAACCTACGATGAACTTGCCTATGGAATGAAACTTTGCTGGCGCAACTCCGTGCGGTGTGTCGGCCGAATGTATTGGAACGCCCTGCATGTGCGCGATTTCCGGCATATCACTACCGCGCGTCAGGCCTTCGGCGCCTTGATGGAGCATATCGAGCTCGCGACCAACCGGGGGAACCTCCAGCCCACCATCACGGTGTTTCCTCCTCGTCGTCCTGACGGTGCCTGTTGGCGCATTTGGAACCCTCAACTTATCCGATACGCCGGTTACCGAATGCCGGGTGGCAATATTCTGGGCGACCCCATGAATGCCGACCTTACCGACAGGGTCTTGGCCATGGGGTGGCGGCCAGAACGCCGCACTCGTTTTGATGTCTTGCCGCTCATCATCCAGGCGCCCAATCAGTCCCCTGAGCTGTTCGAGATTTCCCGCGATTTGGTGCTCGAGGTACCCATCGTGCACCCAGAGTACAGCTGGTTCCCTGACCTTGCCTTGCGCTGGTACGCCCTGCCGGCAGTCTCTGATGTGTTGGCGTCGGTGGGTGGCCTTGAATACACCTTCGCGCCCTTCAATGGCTGGTATATGGACACTGAGATTGGTGCCCGCAACTTCACGGATGCGGACCGTTACAATATGTTGGAGATTGTCGCCAAAAGACTCAAGCTCGATACTCGACGCGATGCTACGCTATGGAGAGACCGTTCGGCGCTCGAACTCACGCGCGCGGTCGTCTACAGCTACGAGCGCGCAGGCGTGAAGCTCGCTGACCACCACAGTTGCAGCCAAGACTTTGCCCAATTCGTGCGTAACGAAGCCGGTGAGGGAAGAGAAGTCAATCTGCGCTGGAGTTGGATTGTGCCACCCGTAGGTGGTTCGACCACGCCGGTATTTTTCCTGGACGAGGATTATTACAAAGAGAGACACATTCTGCCATCACTGCTGGGGCAATTGCCGGCGTGGGACTCAAAACCTTGATTCTCGTTCAAGGGTATTTGCTGGTCATTCATCGTGAGAAGATTCGTATCGTTTTACGAGTCGGCCAAATGATTCTGGTGCGCCCACCCATCCCAGGGGAATCTACGGCCGGGAGTGACGCATTTGTGAAATGGGACGAGGCGAAATCAGACGGCCATTCAGGCCGAGGTCGGCTGTGTGCGCCGCCCGCTCGCCATTCGTCTTCACAAGCCAGCCGCTTGTGGAGTCCGGCTCGTCACTTCCCTGTGGAAACAGCCGTGCCGGTGACTCCACCAGACTCGCCT
>JBMTAX010000159.1:0-6870 GCA_049429145.1 Myxococcota bacterium | reverse complement strand
GTCGAGGCGTTCACGTACCGGGTCCGTTGGGAACCAGACCACAGCCGGATTGCCCTTTCCCTGGTGAGTGATCGACAGCAGAGCGTACAGCTGGCCGGAGAGCGTTGGGCCTTCGCTGCGGGTGAGGAGTTGATTACGGAATACAGCGTGAAATACAGCGCAGCGTCGTTCCTTGACTTGGCGGAGGCTGCCGGGTGGCAGCCTTTGGGTCGATGGACTGATCGCCGCAATGATTTGTCATTGCATTTGCTCGGGCCGATGGACACGGTTTGAACGGTACCCACTCGACAAACCCCTTCAGCCCCTCGCTTGGAAGTTCGAAACTGCGGCGAGCTTCTCAAAAAGCTTTTGCTCGTCGGCGGAAAGCTCCGTGGGAATGCGAATCGACACCTCTAGCTCGAGGTCACCGCGTTCGTCGATGCTGGTAGGCAGTCCCTTCCCTTTGAGTCTGAGTTTGCGTCCCCCCTGCGTCCTTGGGGGAAGGGTGAGGCGGACCTCGCCGTCGAGCGTTTGGAACGAAACCTTGGCACCAAGCGCGGCCTCCCAGGGACTCACTTGAAGTCTTGCTCTGAGGTTCACCCCGTCCGCTTCGAAAACCGGGTGAGAGGCGAGTCTCACGCGGAGCACGAGGTCACCCGGTGGGCCCCCACCGAGACCCACGCCACCCTTTCCCACGAGCCGGATCCGCGTGCCGTCTTTCGTCCCGGGAGGGAGTTTGACTGTGAAGCTGCGGGGCTCGCTCCTGCGGCCCCCGTCCACGAGTTGTTCTGTGTGCTGGAGGGTCACTTGGGTCGAGCCGCCGCGGTAGACGTCTGCCAGCGAGAGCATCACCTCCACCTCAGTCGTCTTGCCTTTGCGAGGGCGCTCTCGGGCTCGTGCCCCCTCTGCGCCGCTGCCGCCGAAGCCACCGAAACCGCCAGGACCTTGGCTGCCGAATAGGGTCTCGAAAAAGTCGGAGAAGCCTACAGACCCGGGGCCACTGCCACGCCCTCGTCGCTGCCCGAAGTTGAAATCGACGTTCTGCCATCCCGGTGGCGCGCGGAAGTCATCGCCTTCATGGAAGCCGCGACCCACTTGATCGTAACGAGCCCGCTTTTGTGGGTCCTTAAGGACCTCATATGCCTCGCTGACCTTCTTGAAAGTCTCCTCGGCCCCCGGGCTCTTGTTGCGATCGGGGTGATACTCCTTCGACAGCCGCCGGTACGCCTTCTTGATCTCCTCTGGCGTCGAGGAGCGCTTGACGCCGAGCGTCTCGTAATAATCCTGGAACTTCATCGACTGCCCCTCGCCCGCAATGCACTTCCTGGCATGGCTAGCCCGACCGGAGGAGAACGACCATCGGCACCTCACGAGGCCAGGGGCAGCTCTCTCGCTGACGAACGAGCCAAGAACGGAGGCCGGGCGCACCGAGCCTCCAGGGGACCCCAAAGAAACCGACGGCACGGCTTGCGGGCTCCCATGTATCCATACGCCCCACGCCGTCCCCGTCAAGTTCACTTCCGGTGTCAGCAACGGAGCAGCGAGCTGTACCAGCTCACAGCGTGGAAGACTTTGCGGCCGTCCCTTTTGCACGACGGCGATGCTTGCCCTGCGCGACCTATCCGGGGGAGCCTTTTGGACATGCAGGTAAGCGCCCAAGCCCACCACCCATCAGATGTACCCCGGAACCCTGGTACTCCCCTCTCGCTCGAGTTGATCGAGGACGTACGCGTCAATACGAGTGCCGTGGAGCGCCGCGCGGCTACGCTCGGCACCCGCCGGACGGTCAAAAAAGAGTGGCAAGCAGCCTGGCTGTTGAAGGCCATCACCTGCATCGACCTGACGACGCTGGCCGGTGACGATACGCGCTCAAATGTGCAGCGATTGTGCGCGAAGGCACGGACCCCGGTGCGGCGGGAACTGCTCGAGGCCATGGGGGCACAACAGCTCCCCATTCATTGCGGCGCAGTGTGCGTGTACCACGCGTTCGTCGAGACGGCGGTAGAGTGCCTGCGCGGAACGCCTATCCCTGTTGCCGCGGTCTCCACGGGTTTTCCCGCCGGACTGACACCGCTACCGCAGCGACTTGCGGAAATACGTGCCTCCGTGGCAGCGGGCGCGAAAGAAATCGATATCGTGGTGAGCCGTCACCTCGTGCTGAATCATGAGTGGCAAGGCCTCTACGATGAAATCCGTGCGTGCCGCGACGCCTGTGGCGACGCCCACATGAAGACGATTCTGGCCACTGGAGAACTCGGCAGTCTCCGGAATGTCTCCCGTGCCTCTTGGGTCGCGATGATGGCAGGGTCGGATTTCATCAAGACGTCGACCGGCAAGGAACCCGTGAATGCGACCCTCAATGTCGGGCTCGTGATGTGCAGGGCGATTCGGCAGTATCGCGCGTCGACGGGCCATATCGTCGGTTTCAAGCCAGCCGGCGGGATTCGGACTGCGAAAGACTCGCTGGTGTGGCTTTCGCTTATGAAAGAAGAACTCGGCGATGAATGGCTTCGACCCGAGCTCTTCCGCTTTGGCGCGAGCACTCTGCTCGCTGACATAGAGCGACAGCTGGAGCACTTTGTCACAGGCCGCTATTCCGCTTTTCACCACCATCCCATGGGATGAATCCAATGTCCGCAAATCAGACTGCCCCACTGGCCACCCAAAGCGCTCCATTGGCAGAGAAGGCCAGTGGCAAAGATGGGCCACCCTCGTCCCGAGCCCGTCCGAATGTCGCGGAGATATTTCAAACCATGACCTACGGCCCCGCGCCTGAAAGTGACGAGATCGCACGAGAGTGGCTCGTAAGCCACCAGCGGCGCTTCGGCCACTACATCAACGGCAAGTTCTCTCTGGATACTGACGGCACTTTCTTTGAGACGCGAAATCCTGCTCGAGATGAACTTCTTGCGGAGGTCGCCCAAGGTACAGCGACGGACGTCGCAGCAGCTGTCGCCGCAGCGAAGGCCGCTCTCCGAGGATGGCAAGCGTTGGGAGGACATGGCCGGGCTCGTCATTTGTACGCGCTGGCCCGACACATTCAAAAACAGCATCGACTTCTCGCGGTGATCGAATCCATCGACAATGGCAAACCCATTCGAGAGAGCCGCGACATCGATGTGCCATTGGTGGCACGGCACTTCTACCACCATGCGGGCTGGGCGCAGCTTATGGAAACGGAGCTGCCAGATCAGGTACCGCTCGGGGTGATCGGGCAGATCATTCCCTGGAACTTCCCGCTGCTGATGCTCGCGTGGAAGATCGCGCCGGCGCTCGCTATGGGGAACACTTTGGTTTTGAAGCCAGCAGAATATACGCCACTGACCGCCATGCTTTTTGCCGAGATTTGTCGGGACGCGGGCCTTCCGCCGGGTGTCGTCAATATCGTCAATGGCGACGGTCGGACCGGATCAGCTTTGGTAGATCACCCTGATGTCGCCAAGGTCGCGTTCACGGGTTCGACTGAAGTAGGTCGACTGATTCGCCAAGCGACGGCAGGCACTGGCAAGAAGCTGAGTCTGGAACTCGGTGGGAAATCGCCATTTATCGTCTTTGACGATGCGGACCTCGACAGCGTGGTGGAGGGTGTCGTTGACGCCATTTGGTTCAATCAAGGGCAGGTGTGTTGTGCGGGCTCCCGGATCCTCGCTCAGGAGAACATTGCCGGTGAGCTCATGTCTCGCCTGCGAGCCCGCATGGAGAAGCTACGTCTCGGTGACCCCCTCGATAAATCCATCGACATGGGTGCCATCGTGGCGAAGGTGCAGCTCGAGCAGATCTCTCGTCTCGTGGAGCAAGGCCGTGCAGAGGGGGCCGACGTCTGGCAACCAAGCACGCCCTGTCCAAGCAATGGATGGTTCTATCCACCAACACTGCTCTCGAACGTGGCGCCATCATCGGCGGTAGCGCAGGTAGAGATCTTCGGACCCGTCGTCGTTCTCTTGACTTTTCGTACTGCAGACGAAGCCGTACGGCTCGCCAACAACACCAAATATGGGCTCGCCGCAAGCGTGTGGTCAGAAAACCTCAACGTCGCGTTGGACGTCGCGCCCAAGATCAAGGCCGGCACTGTGTGGGTGAACTGCACGAACATGTTCGACGCGGCGAGTGGATTTGGGGGCTACCGAGAAAGTGGGTACGGGCGAGAAGGAGGCCGGGAGGGGCTCTTTGAGTACGTCAAACCCCGATGGCTCGTCGAAAAGCCATCACCCCAAAAGGCTTCACGATCGCGCAGGAAGGGGCCTTCCACAGCCCGTAATGACGTTGTCGCAGTCGACCGTACGGCGAAGCTCTATATTGGGGGAAAACAGAAGCGAAGTGACAGCGGCTATAGCCTGCCGGTCCTCGACGCATGGGGGGGGCCCCTCGGCCACGTGGGCCGCGGGAATCGCAAGGACCTACGAGATGCGGTGGAAGCAGCCCACGCCGCTCGTTCGTGGTCATCGAGCACCGCTCACCTGCGCGCCCAGGTACTTTATTATTTGGCGGAAAACCTGACCGAGCGAGCGCCTGAGTTTGTGGACCGTCTTCAGGTGATGACAGGAGACCTCGACCGGGCCAAGCGAGAGGTCGACGGGGCCATCCACCGCTTGTTCAGTTATGGGGCGTGGGCCGACAAATACGATGGCCTGGTCCACGCGACCCCCTACCGCAACGTCACACTCGCCATGAACGAAGCCATGGGCGTCATCGGTATCGTCTGCCCCGACGAAGCACCGCTGCTGGGTTTCATTTCCACCGTCGCCCCGGCGCTCGCCATGGGAAATGCCGTGGTTGCCGTTGCCTCGGAGCGTCACCCGCTCGCAGCCACTGATTTCTACCAGGTGTGCGAAACAAGCGACCTCCCTGCGGGTGCGCTCAACATCATTACCGGCCTTCGCCGTGAACTCGCCAAAGACCTTGCCTCACACGATGACGTGGACCACGTCTGGTATTTTGGGGACCCGGGCGGAGTAAGGGACATCGAGCTCGCGAGCGCCGGCAACATGAAGCGCACCTTCTGCGACCACGCACGTGCGCGCGACTGGTTCAATCCCGTGGAGGCGGAAGGACGGGAGTGGCTGCGAGAGGCCACACAGGTAAAGAATATCTGGGTTCCTTACGGCGAATAGCGGAGCGGCAAGGAGCAAGGGGTAAAGCTGCTCCCGGGGGGCGGGCAAGGGTGGCACCATCGCTCGGCTTCCCACCGGAACGATGCCCTGCTAGTCCCTCAGGAGTCGACGCAGAACGCTTCCTCCCTTGCGCGTGAGGTGGTCCCTTGTCATCCGCTCGTCGGTCACCACACAGAAGAGGGAGCATCAACGGACATCGCCCCGAGCATGCTGACCGTGGCTGGCCGTCGTCGGACATCAAGGATGAGGGGACGTCTCCCGCCCCGATCTCGGTTGTTGAGGGCGTGGTAGAGCGGATGGTCCCAGGGGGACTCAGCCTGCTCCGCGACGAGGAAGGCATCGTATTTGCCCGCGGAGGCCTCGCCGGGGAGCGGGTGGTGGTCGAGGTCCGCCAGCGCCGCGGCGGCGTGCGGCACGGAGTGGTGACGGAAGTTTTGCGTCGTTCACCGGAACGAACGGTGCCCGACTGCGCGGCTCATCCTCAATGTGGAGGGTGCGATTTCTTGCACCTTTCGGAAGCGACGCAGGCCGAGGCGAAGCACCAAATGGTGGTAGACGCGCTCCGTCGGCTCGGGAAATTGACGGAAGCACAACTCTCACGGGTACGGCCCACTGAAGCTGCGACACATTTTGCAGGGGCACGCCGACGAGCGCGCTTGAGTGTGAGCCAAGATGGTGACATCGGTTTCCATGTGCGCGGGGGAACAGAGGTCATTCCCATCACGGACTGCCCTGCGCTCACAGGCTCCCTTCGCAGCGTTGTGGAGGACCTCGCTGAGACCGAGTTCCTGCTCCCGGGGGCGAGCCTCCAATTGGCGTGTGATGATGACGGACGTGTCTCCATCGCAGTTGCCTCTTCTTCGCCGAGGCGAGAAACAGAGGCATTCGCGCGTCGCCTCGTCGACACCGGAATCGCGACGGGCAGTCTGGTGCTCTCGAATCGAGGCCATGTGACGGAACGATTTGGTCATCCGACGCTACATGGCGAGGTGGCCGCAGGCTGCATCGGGGGGCCGTACCAGTCGGATGCGGCAACGTTTACCCAAGCGACCCGCCACGGCGGCCTTGCCATCACCCGGCTCGTCGTCGAAGCAGCATTGGGCTCCCGTCATATCCTCGAGTTATTCGCTGGGGCAGGTCACCTTACCTTGCCGCTCGCCGCGCTGGGAGCCCAGGTGGTAGCCATCGAAGGTGACGCCGAGGCGAGCCGATGGCTTTTGCGCAACGCAGAACACGCCCCCTTCAGGGAGCGAATCGAAGCCATGTGCCATCGTGTCGGTGAGCACACATTGGATGCCCTCGCCGTGGAAGGGCGGCATTTCGATGTGCTCGTCGCCGATCCGCCTCGCACCGGCATCGAGGGTCTAGGCTCAATACTGAGCGTGTTCGCCGTACCTACATTGGTGCTGGTGAGTTGCGATCTCGCCACGGGGTCGAGAGACCTACGTATCGCTCTCGACCACGGGTATGAACTCTCGTGGCTTGCCCCCATCGATGCGTTCCCTCGCACGAGCCATGTCGAGTGGGTCGCCCGACTCGAACGCCTTGCCACACCCGTCGCTCCGACACCATGAGGCTGCCCAATGGGTGAATCTGAATCGATGGTCCAGTGCCCCTATTGTTTCGAATGGGTTGAACTCTGGCTGGAACCTGACCTCGAGGGGTCACTCGTGATGGATTGTGAGGTCTGCTGCAATCCGTGGCAGGTTGAGGTCCGCCGTGATAAGCGCGTAAGACAAACGAAGCCACTTTTGGCCCCGAGGGGCAAGTATCGCTCGGT
>JBMTAX010000158.1:0-6882 GCA_049429145.1 Myxococcota bacterium | reverse complement strand
AGACACATTCCTGTGGAGTTTTTGCGCCGCAGGACGAATCTTCATCTTGGAAGCTCCGACGACCACATTGAAGGTAGCTCATCACGTCATCACAGAGATATGCATGTTCGAGACCGAGAGCGTGTCCGACCTCGTGAACGGTGACATCACAAAGCACATCGGGTGATGAAATCGCATGAGCAAAGACAAAGACGACGGCTCTCTCGAGCACAGAGCAATCGTCCGCCAAGGGCGAGACACCGCGCACCCTATCGGGAAGCGCGAGTTGGCAAGGATGCCCCCCGATCACTGCCTCGATGTGGGGTTCTTCGCCCGGGTCGTCACTCGTGACCATGAGGCCGAAGCGAGAGAAGCGGCGCTCCACACAGGCTTCGAGAGCCGACCATTCATCCCCCCCGCCGGCGAAAGGGGGAATGTCGACATCAACGGAGAGCAATGATGAGCGGTCTCTCCCGCTATGGTTCGTGGGGGCTGGCGAATAGATGCCGCCGTGCCGCTGCAAGTAGAGCAGACGTGGGGCCGCTCGGTCGCTGACCTGGCCCTGCTCTTCCTGCAGGGACTGGGCGGCCGTGGTCGATGGGAATGAGAGTTCAGTTTCGGCCGGCTCGAGGAAAAAGGCACAGTCTGCCTCCGCCCACGTCTCCGATGCAGCATCCGCAACCGCCCCTTTCGTCGATGGTGCCCGTAGGTCCTGCACACTCATGCACTCGAGGCCCACGGGCCCCGTACCTGCGTCCAGGGAGATACACGAGGGCAACCCGAGTACCAGAAGGACGAGCCAGCGTCGTGCACTGCGAGGGTGTTCCATGACGCATCGAGATGTCATCTCGCGCGTCGTCGGCAACAATGGGATCATCCCAGGTGGAGGGCCTCGATGCAGGCAGCGCAGGTGGACGTCACCCGCCCACCGGCGAGCGGCCGCACGGCAGCGGGGTTGTGCTGTGGCACGGGCCCGCGCAAGGTAGCATTTGCATGCCACGTCCCTCACGCCCCCCACGACCCTCCGGCTCTCCGCGAATGGACCCCTTGGTATTGGCGGGCCACTTGTATGCGCTCTGCCTCGCGAGCAAGGGCAGCCTCGACAAGACCGTGTCTCGTTTTCTGCGAGAGCATCGACAGCTCCCTGGGGAGGCGCGCAGCGTGCTGGTCACCACCGTCTACGGCATGCTCCGTTCTCGTCGATGGCTCGAGTATGCCGCAGGCCAAATCCCGGGTCGTCTTGATCGCAGCGCGCTCGTGCAGTTGTACCTGTTGCGTGCAGCCAGCCCGCCTGGGGGGAATGCACCGGTCCTCGGTCGCGTAGACAAGGCATGGCGAGGTGCCATTCATGCTGCGAATGCGGCCCCGCTCCCGATCCAGTGTTCTCTCCCCGACTGGCTCTGCACGACGCTGCTCGAAGAGCTTGGCGCCGTAGAGGGCGCCGAGGTCGCTCGTAGTCTCGCGGGTCCCGCGCCGACGACGCTGCGGACCAATGAACTGCTCGCCTCTCGCGATGACGTGGCGCTGGCGTTGGGCCGCGATGGATTCGATACAAAGCCCACCGCGCATAGCCCCTGGGGTCTCGTCGTGCAGAACCCTGCGGACCTCTTCCGCAGCGAGAGCTTTCAGCGCGGCCTGTTCGAAGTGCAGGACGAAGCAAGCCAGCTCGCAGCGCTGCTCGCTGACGCCCGCCCTGGGCAACTGGTTGTCGACGGGTGTGCGGGTGCCGGGGGCAAGACTCTCGCCCTCGCGGCGATGATGCAAAACAAGGGGCGCCTTCTCGCCTTCGACGTTGCCACCCACCGGCTCGAAGACTTGAAGCGGCGAGCGCGACGAGCGCAAGTGCACAATCTACGAGTGACAGCACTCCCGCCCACGTCCATGGGCCCACTGCAGCGTCTCGTGGATAAAGCGGATGTGGTGTTCGTGGACGCCCCTTGCTCCGGCACCGGAATCCTGCGCCGTAACCCCGACACGGCGTGGAACCTCAAGCCCGATGACGTCGAGCGAATGCGCGGCCAACAAGAACAGATCCTCGAGCGTTACGCCCGGCTCGTGAAGCCGGGCGGTCGCCTCGTCTATGCAACGTGTTCGGTACTTCGCGACGAGAATGAGGCCCAGGTCGAGCTGCTGCGCCAGAAGCGACCCGATCTCGAGGTCGAACCCGCCTCGGCCGCGCTTGCAAGATACGGCGTCGACCTCCCCCTCGAAGGACACGGTCTACGTCTCTATCCCCACCGGCATGGCACCGATGGGTTCTTCGCCACGGTCTTTGTGAGGAGAGGCTGATCATGCCCCGCATTCGTGCCACGGGCGAAGGCCCACTGCTCAAGCTCCTCACCGAGGAGCTTAGCGATTGGAAAAAAGCCACTCTCAAGCTCTACGTCGAGCGCGGCGCCGTTCGCGTGAACGGCGTCGTGGTGCAGCGCGCAGGGCATCTGGTCCGCGCTGGCGATGAGGTCGAACTCGGAGAACACCGACCTTCGGCGCTGCAAGGGCGCCAGGTAGGGCAGCGTGCCGGTCTGCGCATCCTGTTCGTCGATGACCACATCATCGTCGTGGAAAAACCCGTGGGTTTGTTGTCGACCTCGGAGCCGCCCGACGAACACAAGCCATCGGTGCTCTCGTTGCTCGAAAGAGAGCTTGGCCGCAGCGGCGAGGGCGGGCACCCCCATGCGGTGCATCGGCTTGACCGCGAGACCTCGGGGGTACTGCTCGTCGCCCGCTCCCGTCTCGCGCGCGACCAGCTCGTGGCATCCTGGTCGCAGACGGAGAAAACCTACGTCGCAGTGGTAGAGGGCAGCCCCTCCTCGCCATCGGGTACCATCGAGCTTCCTTTGCTCGAAGACCTCCGCAGCCTCGATGTGCGAGTCGCAGAAGGTGACCCCAGAGCCAAGGAGACTCGCTCGCATTATCGCGTTCTCGACCGCGGCCCCCGTCGTTCTCTCGTCGAAGTGAAGCTCGACACGGGGCACAAACATCAGATCCGCGTCCATCTCTGCTCGTTGGGGTGCCCCATCGTAGGCGACCCCCGGTACCACCCTCGCCCGACACGAGGGGAGCGACTCGCGCTTCACGCTGCTTCCCTCGCCTTCCCGCAACCGCTCCGCACGGAGGTTCTCCGCTTCGAGAGCGAGGTGCCCAAGGTCTTCCACTCGCTGCTGCGCGCGTAGTGCCCAAGGTGATGCAGGGCTCCCCTGGGGCGAGAGGCCGGCGAAGGGCAGCACTCCTCGACGCGCCCCTTGCGACGAGTGACCAAGACACGGTAGGCGAAGGCATGAGCCAAGAACTGCAGTCCATCATCGACGCCGCGTGGGAAGAACGCGATGCCCTCTCCCCTGCCACCCGCGGTCCCGTGCGCGAAGCGGTCGACGCCGCACTGGCAGGCCTAGACGAAGGGCGCTTCCGGGTTGCGACCCGTGAAGAGGGAGGCTGGGTCGTCCACCCCTGGCTGAAGAAAGCCGTTCTGCTCTCGTTCCGCCTCGAGGACCTCGGCCTCATGGCGGGTGCCCCCGAGGGAAGCCAATGGTGGGACAAGGTGCCGACGAAGTTTGTGGGTTGGACAGAAGCGCGCTTTCGTGAAGCAGGTTTCCGTGCAGTCCCGGGCGCCATCGTGCGTCGCTCGGCCTACATCGCGCCTTCCGTCGTGCTGATGCCGAGCTTCGTGAACCTCGGCGCCCACGTCGGGGAAGGCAGCATGGTCGACACCTGGGCCACGGTTGGTTCCTGCGCGCAGATCGGCAAGAAGGTTCACATCTCGGGCGGGGCAGGCATCGGCGGCGTCCTCGAACCCCTCCAAGCAGGACCTGTGATCATCGAAGACCACTGCTTCATCGGCGCCCGGGCGGAAGTGGCAGAGGGCGTCCTCGTCGAGGAAGGGTCGGTGTTGGCCATGGGCACCTACCTCGGCGCGTCGACCAAGATCATCGACCGCGAGACCGGCGAGATCCACATCGGCCGCGTGCCGCCGTGGTCGGTGGTGGTGCCGGGTTCTCTCCCGGGCAAGCCCCTGCCCGATGGCAGCCCTGGTCCGTCGCTCTATTGCGCGGTCATCGTCAAACGTGTCGACGAAAAGACGCGCGCGAAGACGTCCATCAACGAGCTGTTGCGCACCTGAGGTCGCCATGGCGTCAGACCCCGTCGCCCTCGCCCAGGAACTCATTCGCATCGAGAGCGTGACGCCTGATAGAGGTATGGCGCTCGAGTTGGTGCGCAGCCGTCTCGAAGCCATCGGCTTTGACGTCGAGTGGCTGTGCTTTGGCGAACCGGGCACCGACGAAGTACCGAACCTCTATGCGCGCCTCGGAACGAAGGCGCCTAACCTCTGCTTCGCGGGGCACACCGACGTCGTCCCAGTGGGCGATCAGCACCGCTGGCAGCGGGCCCCCTTCTGCGGCGACGTCGTGGACGGCGTCTTGCATGGTCGCGGCGCCGCCGACATGAAGGCAGCCATCGCCGCGGCTGTCGTCGCTGCCGAAAAGGTCGTTGCGCACCACGGCAATGCTCTTCCTGGGTCGCTCTCGTTCCTGCTGACGGGCGATGAGGAAGGCCCGGGCCTACACGGCACCAAGCGGGTGCTCGATCACCTAAAGGCGCGAGGCGAGGTCATCGATCTCTGCGTCGTCGGAGAGCCCACGAACCCTGAGACTTTTGGAGAGATGATCAAGATCGGACGGCGAGGCAGCCTGCATGGCGTGCTCCGTGTCGACGGAATCGCCGGTCACGTCGCCTACCCTCATCGTGCGCAGAACCCCATCCCGGGTCTGTTGCAGATTCTCGTTGCGCTCACCGCGGAACCTCTCGATGAAGGCAATGCGCACTTCCAGCCGTCGAACCTCGAGGTCCTCGATCTGAGGGTCGGCAATGACGCAGACAACGTCATCCCCGGGGCAGCGACGGCGCGCTTCAACGTGCGATTCAATAGTGAGTACACCCCCGAGCGCCTCATGGCCGAACTGCGACGACGCTGCGACCGGCCCGGCGTCCCCTACACCCTCGATTTTCGGCTCTCGGGCGATTCTTTTCTCACCCCCCCAGGGGTTCTCTCTGCGACCCTCGTCGAAGCCATCCGTGCGCGCACGGGACTTACGCCCACGCTCTCGACCACAGGGGGCACCTCTGACGCGCGCTTTTTGAAAGATCACTGCGCCGTCGTCGAGTTTGGCCTCGTGGGAGCCACCATGCACAAGCAAGACGAATGCGTGGCGGTGGCTGATGTTCTCGCCCTCACTGACATCTATGAGGCGCTGTTTCTGCGCGTGCTCGAGGGCGCGAAGGCCGAGCGTCATGCCTCCGCAGACTGAGCCATGGGCGCACTATGCCGCCGAACTCGCCTCCCGTGACGAGGTCATGGCGCAGCTCGCTCGTCACCACGGACCGCCGGTGCTCGACTGGCTGTCGGGGTCGTCGTTCGAGTGCCTCGCCCGGACCATCGTCTTTCAACAGCTGGCGGGCGCTGCGGCTGAACAGATCTGGCGCCGGCTGCAACGCGAGGTAGGTCGCCCCTTCACGGCGCCGGGCGTGCTGCGTCTCAGCGACGAACGCCTCGAGGCTGCGGGGCTGTCCCGCGGCAAATGTGTCGCCCTCAGAGACCTCTCGTCGCGCGCGACCAGCTGCGAACTTCCTCTGCGGGCGCTCGCGCGCATGAGTGACGACGACGTCACTCTCGCTCTCCTGCAGGTGAAGGGCATCGGCCCATGGACCGCCGAGATGTTTCTGCTCTTCAAGCTCCGAAGGCCCGACGTGTGGCCTGTAGCTGACCTCGGTGTCCGCAAAGGGTACCAGCGTGCCTACTCGCTGCCGGACATACCCACCCCGCGCGAGTTGAAGAGCCTCGGCGAGGCCTTTCGGCCGTACCGCAGCGTGGCCGCTTGGTACCTGTGGCGTGCGGCGTCAGCGTCGAAAGCGTCGTGAGCCACGCCGAGCGTCGGCCTTGCGCGCCATTTCCGCAGGGACCGAGGTGTGCGAGATTACCGGCATGATGGACCCAAACGAGACTGGCCCGGCCTACCTCGAAGAAAGCGTCGCCATGGAGTTGCTCAAGCTGCTGCTGCAAGTGGCCTGGGCCGACGACAAGCTGCACGCTCTCGAAGCGGAGTCGCTCACGCAGCTGGCCGACGCGCTCTTGCCGAACGACCGACATTTCGAAGCCGTGCATGCGTGGATCGAAGGAACCTTGCCTCTTCCGGCCCCTGACCTACAGCTCCTCCGCGCCCACAAAGAAGACGTCCTCCTCGAAGTGCGGCGGGTGATCTTCGCCGATCAAGTCTTCGCAAAAGAGGAAGGCGTCATGCTCGCCCAGCTCGAGCAGCTCCTCACGACGCGCTGACGGGAATCACTGGGATTCTCGAGGAGGAGAGACGGCAGTGACGAGAAAACGCGTAGATCGGTCGAGCACCGACCCCGAGGTACGCCTCCAAAACCCTTTTGCGAACCTTGCTGCGCTGCGAGACGCGCTCCCGGGTGGGAGCGATGCTGCTCTAGCTTCTGCCGTTTCCACGACGACCACGCAGACAATGAGCAAAGCCCGTCAACGACTGGTGCTCCGCAAAGAGCGCGCCGGGCGCGGCGGCAAGACGGTAACGGTCATTGAAGGTCTCGCCCTCGACGCAGACCCCCTCTCTGCCCTGGTGACGATGCTCAAGAAGTCCCTTGGCTGCGGAGCGTCCCTCGAAGACGGCGCCATCGTCTTACAAGGTGACGTCGTAGAGCGGGCCGCGGCGTTGCTGCGCGAGCGACAGCTCGGCGAGGTGGTCATCGGCACCTCGCGTGAGCGCAAGTAGGAAGGACCCACCTCAAGCCTGCCCCGCTCCCCGCGGGACAGAGCTGTTTCCTGAGGAGCAGCAGCCGCGTCCGCGTCGGAACGAACCTACTGCGAGCAGCCGCGACACCAAGAGGCTGCGC
>JBMTAX010000157.1:0-6886 GCA_049429145.1 Myxococcota bacterium | reverse complement strand
CCCTCTTCGCAGCGACGAGCGTCTCCTTGATCACAGCGATTCCCATCGACGACCGGATCGCACACTGCAAGCAACGGCGGAGACTGCGCGAGCACGTCGTCAAGCCACGCCTGAAATAGATCAGCGCGCACCGCGTAGCTCGGCGGAGAACAATCTGGGTACCCACGCACGATGACACCCACGAGCTCGGGGGCACCGTCCCCCGCGCGAAGCAGCGGACCGCCTGAGTCCCCCCCGCAGATTCGGGCCTCGGCCGCCGGCGCCAGGGCAAACTCGTGCTCCACCAACGCGTCTACGACGAACTCACCGGCCACGACGAGCTCGTCGTCGGGCGTACCGCGTCCAGCGCCAATCGCTACGAGGATGTCCCCCACGTCAGCAGCGGGGACTGTGGCGGCAAGCGCAATGGGCTCAACCTCTTCATGGTCAGAATGCGCGAGAAATACCACCGCGACATCGAGCTGCGGGTGGCGGACAAGCCCCGCCAGCGGCACGCTTCCGTCAGGCAAGCGAAAGCGCAGCGACGCCAATTCGATTGCGATCTCGAGGGGGTCTGCGGGTTGCGTGAGCGCGAAGCAATGCGCGGCGGTGAGCACAGCGCGATCGTGCACCATGGTGCCAGTGCACTGGGTCGTACCATCGAGGTTTTCGAGTCTGCCGATGGCCGCGCGAGGACCGAGCTCCATCCAAGAGAGGGTCGCTAAGGGAGCGCCGTGTTGGAGCGAGAAAGGCCGATTGCTTAATGTCTGTAGCGTGACCTCGGCGTTCGGTGGCTCGCAAGCGACCAAGGGGAGGCAGAGGACAGGCCAAAGGCGAAACACGAACGGTTGCCTAGCGCCCCATGCACCAAAGAGCGAGGGGCCATCACCCCGAAAGGCAATGGCCCCTCTTCCTTGACGCTGCGTGGAGCGCAAAGCCACCCGCAGCGAAGCATAGACCCCGAGCGACTATTGCGCCGTCACGTTGATGCCCGTCTTCGTCACCATATAGTCAGAGTACAGGCGCACAGTGGCGCTCGGCGCACAGAACGGCACAGAGACATTGGTGAAAGTACCCGTGCCAGACCACGTCTGGTTGCCTGCGCTGTCGAAGACACGCACGGAGTCGTAGTAATACTCGACCTCGCCATTGATGGTCAGGGTGCCGCAGCCCGATGCCCGGGTGAAGGTCTTCTCGTAGCCACCGGTACCATTGGCGTAGTTGCAATAGTTGCCGGAACAGCTCGTCGGAGAGGTCCAGGACTGGGCCGCTGGGGTGGCGGCGGCACAAAGGCCCGTACCGGCGTCATAGCTGTTGAAGGTCCACGTCTTCGGCGTCCAGAGGTCCCACGTCTTCTCGTAAGCTGCTGGAATCTTCACGATGGTAAAGGAGAAGATTTCGCCCCACGCGCAACCCGCCCATGGGAAGCAAATGCCACCATCGACAGCGACCTTGATATCGCCGGAGAGCACCGAAAGCTTGAGCGGGCCTTCAAATACCACGGCGCCCGTGTTGACGGCCCAACACGAGTTCGTGTTGTCGTACTTTTGGTCCTGGCCCACGCGGATGGCCGGCTGGAATTCCACGCTGACGAAGTTGATGTTGCCCTTGACGCCCGCACGCAAGAGGCCGAGGGACAGGCCGCCGAACGCAGAGCCGCCCGCATCGGCCACGGGGCCGAGGGTCGCCTGCACGCCGGTGAGGCGCCGCGCATATTGATCCACGGGGACGCTCGGCTCGTAGCTGCGGTCTTGCACGAAGGCAAGCTGCCCCCGCATGCCCAGACCCGCGTTCACGCCCACCGCAATCTCGAAGGGAAGCGGTCCCACGGCGAAGAACCAGCGTTTCTCTCGCTGATAGTTGAGGTACCAGCGCTTTTTGGGGGCCGGCTTTTCCGCAGGGGTGCAGGTCTTCGTCACGCCAGACGAGGTCTGGGTGCACTTCTCATTCGAGCGAGGTCGCCACTCCTTGCTGAGCACTGGGCAGGTCTCGAAGTTGTTTTCGGTCTCACAGTTGCCCTTGAGGGTGTCGAAGTTCGCGTTGAGGTAGGTGCTGCCAAGCAGGACCAACTTGGCGCTGGCCTTGTTGTTTTTCAGCTGCCGCAGCGTCGAGAAGTCGAGAACACCTGACAAATCGATAATGTCAAAGGTTTGCTTCAGGGCCTTGAGCTTCGCGTAGTTCGTGGCGGTCAGGTTTTGGGCAACGTGCGCCCCGCTGAGCCGCTTCTTCGCCGTGTAGTTCTGGATCTTGGCCTCGGCGCCCATCCAATCGCCGCCTACGCTCCAGGCCCACGTCGGGGTCAGGTTCTCTGTCTCGCCCCCGGGATAGGGGGCGAAGACGTTGTCCATGTTGAGCGCCGTGCCGCCGGGGGGGGGCTCGTCATTGTCAGCGTCGGTAGCGTCCTGGCCCGGGTCAGGCGCCATGAAGACGACGTCGAAGGAGTATTCGTTGTCGGAGACGAGGGGTTGACCTGCGCTCAGCTCGTATTCCTCTTGCTCCATCGACACCACCATGCGGAGGGTGCCGGCGATCTCCCCAGTGGCGCTGTCGAGGGTCTCGTTCTGCGCGGCGTTCGCCAGCGTCGACGTGAGCAGCTTTTGGTCCGCCGCGCTCAGGTGCAAGGCGTAGATACCGTCGCGACCCAAGTCGTTCTCCACCACCACCTGCTCGGTGCAGTCCTCGTTGGCGCAGGTGGGCTGGAATACCGCGCTGTCCGCGAGATCACCGCCGAGGTCTTCGACGAGGACGGTAAACGTGCGGTTGGCGTCGTAGACATAGGTCGAGGTAGCGGGCGCCGCGTTGAAAAGCTCCTCGGTCTCGAAATAGTCAGCCCCAAGGTCCTGTCCTGGCGTCTGTACCACGTGACCGGGCAGCAACAGCTCGAAGCGGGTGGTCACATCGCTGGTGATGTCGATGCCCTGGGCGCTGATGCGGTCGGAGATGTTGAAGATCGGGGTCCCGTTGTCGCTCAGCTCGAAGGCCGAGGTATCGGTCGACGCGAAGAGCACCCGCAGGTTCGGCTTGTCGGGGATGCCGATGAGCACCGTGGCGGGGGCGTAGAGTGCGGCAGCGCGGGCCAGCGGATCTTCGAGGCCCACGGGGTGCTCCGGATCTTCGAAATACTGGCCGGTCTCCTCGTTCTTCAGCACGACGATCTCGTTCACCGAGAACATCAGGCCGTACACGCCTTCGCCGTCGAACTCGGCGGGCAGCGAGAGGGTGTAGGGGATTTGCCGCTCTTCGCCCGCGGCGAGGTTCTCGATGGCCACCGCACCGATGAGGATGGGGTTCAGCTTACAGACGAGCTCCGAAGAGCTGCAGATCGTGCCTGCAGAGCATTCGTCGTCTGTCTCACAGGACGGCTCGCTGCCGATGTCGTCGATGAGGTTTCTGAGCTCGTCGATGTTCTCATTGACCTTCACGAGGCTGATGCGGACGTAGGTGACCTCTTGGTCTTCTTCGCCCGTGTACGTAATGGTGAAGGTGCGGTCGTCGGGGAAGCCCGGCTGCATCTGCTCGGGCACATCGGTGTTGGTGAAGGCGAACTCACCAATGTTGAAATCGTCGACGATGATGTTGAAGTCAGGACCTGCTGCCGTGGGGACACACTGCTTGGTCTCTTCGTCGAGACGGGTGCCCTCACCACAGGTGATATTGCTGCCACAGCTGCCCGCCAAGGCCGTCATGGCGCCGAGCGAGGCGATAATTCCACACTGGGTCATGTACCGCATGGTGGGTCTCCGGCGATCAAAGGAGGAATGGGGGGAAGGGAGACGAGACTTGGTCATTGGTTCCCCCGGGCTTTCGGCGAGATGAACCGATAAATGGCACGTCGAACTTCACGGTCTTTGACCGTGGCCAAGAGCTCGCGGAGCGCTGCCTCATTGGCGGGGTTTTCTTTCACGGTGCGACCTAAGGCCTCCACCGCTCGCGTCCGGATAATGGGATCGCTCGCGTTCTTGGCCTGGTCCATCGCCCACGCGCTGCGCGCGGGGGAGTCGGCCATGGTGAGGGCCACGGCGCTCGCCTCGCGGCGCACGAAGAGGGAGGCCTCCGCGTTGTAAAGCTCGACGAAGCGGGCCATATGGGCAGGGTCTTGCGCGGTGCGGAAGCTGTCGAACGCGACGCTCCGCAACGCCTCGTGGCGCGAGCGGAAGAATGGCTCTGCCAGCGGGAGTGTGCGGGCCGTGTCGCGGATGTTGCCGAGCGCGACGAGACCGCGCTCTTGCTCGATGATTTCGCCTTTCTTGAGCAGCTGCTCGAGGTTCTTCACCACCTCATCGGTGTTGCTCTCGACGCCGAGCTCCGCTTGGCCAGCGTAGCCGTAGAGGTTCGTGGTGATGGACAGCCGCTCCATGGCCTCCGGACCGCTCGTGGGGAGCTTGCCACGCACCGTCCAGATGGCGGCAGGGACGAATGTCTCCGGCATCTCGAGAGAGAGCACCGCGTCGAGGGCCTTCTCTTGCGTCAGCTCGGTCCACTGTGGCTGCGAGAACGCGTCCACGATGACGCGCTGGGCGTGGGTGTGCCCGGCGGCTGCGAGAGTGGCGAATCCATAGCCGACGAGGTTCTCGAGCTCCTCGGTACGCTCGGCTTTCGAGGCCTCGTTCAGGGCCGTGGCGAAGGCGAGAGATTGCTCAGGGTGCTTACGCAGATAGTACTGCATCAGCACGTTGGCCTCGGCGGGCTGCACATGGACGTGCTGCTGGTAAAAGGCGAGTGCAGAGTCCCAATCGACGCCGCCGATCTTCTCCTCCATATAGGCGGGCACGTGGTAGAACGACGCACGCGCGGCGCTCTGGTCCTTGAGGGCAGCTTGGGCTGCCTCGACGGAAGTCGGCAAGCCTGTGACCGGCGTGGTGACCAGCGCAGCCTCGAAGGTGCTGTCGTTGGTCGCGACCTCCTGGCGTCCCATGAAGGAGCTGGTGGACTCACGCAGGCTCATCTTTTTGACGCCCGAGCCGTCGAGGGCCCAGTCGACGGAGCCATCGGAGAGGTTCACGCGGCTGTGGAATTGCCCACGCTCGCTGCTGTCGACGGTACCCGGCAGGGCGCGACGAGAGGCGAGCACCTTGCGCTCGAGCCGGGCCACCTTGGCTGCTTGGTCGACGCTGCCGACGCGGTACTGCACCGTAGACTTGCCATTGATGCCGCTCTCGCCGACTGACCAAGTGCCGTTGTCAGAGGGGAGAACCACCACCTGGAGCGGCTCTACGAGGGCACGAATGGCGAGCTTCGCTTCTTCGGGGAAGCGGACCGGGAATTCAAAGCGCTGCAGCTCTCCCCGCTTCGACATGTGCACGAGGAAGGGCGTCGTGAGTACCTGTACGCGCGTATCGGCGACTCCATCGACGAGGTAGCTAGGGTTAGCGAGCCGCATGGCGACCAAAAAGCCGTCGCCACGCTGCGCGAGCACCCGGAGCCCGACGCGAGCGGAGACCTCGAAACGGTGCTCTTGCCGCTCTCCTTTTGTTTGTGTGCTCTGTGGCGACAGGTGCGCCGCGAGCGCTGCGACGTTCACGGCCGCAGTGCCCGTCGAGTGAAGTTCATAAAACCGCTCGACCCCGATCAGGGGTGCAAAAGTGAGCTGCGTCATCTGTGCCGCGTAGCTGTTGTCGGCGGCTGCGTAGGGCGACACAGCGAGGGCGGGCACGCCAAAAGCCAGCGACGATGCAATCGCAAGCGCGGGCTTTCTCGTCGCGATGCGACGAACCTTGTTGGGAATGGTCATGGAGTCTCCTGCTCGGCGGAAGCACCGGGTGCGGTTAGATGACATGAACGCGAGTTTTACTCAACCAAGCCGCCCCATCGGAACAAGGCGTATGGCTTTGTTGCTGAACACGTAACTCATCGATTCGCAGAGAGAAAACACGCAATACCGTCGATAGAGGCCAGATGCAGCGAATAGACCTGCGTCACAAATGTCGCCTTGGGTAGGTTTGTGTCGGGTAGCGTTCCTTGATAATGGCTTCGCTGGCCGCGGTTGCTCCGGCATGAACCACCTGGGGAGCGATGCTGTGACGAGGCTTTCACCTCAGCAGAGACGCCCACAGGCGTATCGGTGGGCTGTGGTCCTGTGGGTGCTGGTCTCCGTCTTCGGCGCCTTGAATCACACGATTATCACCAAGATACGTGGCGCTCCGTTCCCACTGCCATTGCCGCACTTATATTCGGGACACGTCATGTTCGTCCGCATTCCGCGAGACCCCACGGTACATTACTATCAGTCGCACGACGGCACTTGGCGACCGCTGTATGAGCTCACAGAAGCGCATGGGTGGCTTTATGAGCGCGCCCGGCTCGAAGCGAATCTCAGCTTTTCGCCATCGCTCTTGGCTGACATCTGTCGACGTCATCTGGCGCGGACCGGTGGGGTGACCCATATTCTGCGTGAGGAGCACCGCCTCTCGAAAGGTGCGCCACAACCGGTGAAGAGGTTGTATTTTCGATGTGATGCCACCGGACTGACACCCGTGAGACGGACATGACCGATGTGGCCGTTCACGTAGTGTCGCGGGAAGGGACTGCGCAACATGCGGAGCGGTTCGAGGCGATGGATTGGTTTTTTCAACCCCGCTCCCCGGTTGTGTTCGCGGTCTTTCGGGTTGCCTTCTTCGCCGGCTTACTCGCTCACTTCGCGCCAGCGCTCCTTCATCTCGACGAGTCTTTTGGTCCGACTGCAGTACGCTTGCCGTTCCTCAGTGCTTGGATCTTCCACCAGCTGCCAAGGCTTCCCTCCTGGTTGCTGGCAGCTGGCGCTACCATCACGTTGTTGGCTTGTTTCTCGGCCAGCGTCGGCTTTTTTTCGCGTGTGTCCGCGCTGCTGTGCTTTGCCGGCACCTATGCTTTTGCGAGCTTTAATGCCCTTCCCTTCTTCACCTTGGCCCTTGCCAACGCATGGGCGGTG
>JBMTAX010000156.1:0-6898 GCA_049429145.1 Myxococcota bacterium | reverse complement strand
TGACGCAGCTTGTCGTGTCTCATTTTGAGCGGTGGTTGCAGAATAGGTGCTCGCCCGCTGTATAATACGATCAATCGAGTCTCTCTCGAGCAACACCAAAGGGGCTGCACCCGCCCCAGGCGAATATGCCAAACCTTGACGCCCTCGGCCCGCTCCGGGGGCGTTTCCCTTTTCAGGGCAGGCTGGAGGACTGTGTTGGCCAAACATGGGACACTTGACGGAGGACAGGAAACAGAGGCCGGCTTGGGGCGATACTGAAGACATGACCGTCAGCAGCAACACCCCCGTCCGCCCTCGTGTCGCTCCCGCCAGTCCCCCTCGGGAGGCGCAGGAGCAGCAACCGGCGGCTGCGGCTGCGGCTGCGCCCACGTCCGAGACATCACAACAGTACACAGTGGTCCGCGGTGATACCCTCACGACCATCGCCAAGCGGCACGGCACCAGCGTGGACGCTCTGCTCGAGAGAAACCCCAGTCTTCGTCCGAACCCGGATCTGATCCGCGCGGGGGAAACCCTCCAGCTGCCCCCGTCCACACGCGTGGCGGCCGATGCCTCCACCGTGAGCGCTGCCCGCGGTCGTGCCGCGAGCGCCGACGCCGCGATCCGCGGTCGTATCGCGGGCACCGAAGCGCTCCGCCGAGGTGCGTCCGGCGAGAGCGTCAAGACGCTGCAGGCTCAGCTGAACCGTTCTGGCAGCGCTCGTCCGCACCTCGCGGTGGACGGTGACTTCGGTGCGCGCACCGAAGCTGCCCTCAAACGCTACCAGACCTCCCGCGGCCTTTCCCCGAGCGGGGTCGCCGACGAGGTGACCCGCACTGCCCTGGCAGAAAACCGCCCTGTCGCGTCGAAGATCCTCGAAGCGGGCTCCTTTGGGCCAGAGGTGCGACAGCTGCAAGAGCAACTGAACCGTCACGGTGCGAAGATCGCCGTCGACGGAGACTTCGGCCCTTCTACAGAGCGCGCGGTGAGAGCATTCCAGGCCGCCAACGGCATCAGCGGAGACAACGGTGTCGTTGGACAGCGTACCCAAGATCTGCTGGGTGGCCCGAACGCAAAGCCCATCCCCGCGGAATCTGTCCCGGTGTCGACGAGCCGTGCCACCGGCTACCGGGGTGGCAGAGCCTATTCGCTCGAGCTCGCTTCTATCGGCAATGGGCAGTACCTGACCCCGCCCGCCGCGGCTGCCTTCCGAGAGATGTCGGCCGCTGCAAAGCAGGATGGCGTGCACCTCGACGTTGTCAGCAGCTTCCGCGGCAATGAAGAGCAGCGACAACTGTACCAAGCGTACCGTTCGGGCCGCGGTAACCTCGCCGCTCGCCCGGGTTACTCGAACCATCAGCAGGGCCTCGCGGTCGACATCACCACCGGTGGTTCACGGCAGAGCGCCTCCTACAGATGGCTCGCCCAAAATGGCGCGCGCTTTGGATTCGCGAACACGGTGCCGAGCGAGCCGTGGCATTGGGAATATATTCGTTGAGCGGGCAGCATTGACGTCGTCACTTCGACCGCGTGGCGGCCGCTTGCTAGAGAGACCGAACTTGGTCCTCACGTGACGATGCGATGCGTCGTGATCCGGGTCCTACGTCAATCGCCTGATGCATGATTATCGCCGCTTCCGCTGTAATCATCGGAATGCAGCGTCCAATCATTTGTCTTCGCGCAATGGTAAGTCTGGCCCTGCTTCCTGGTGCTGGGTGCGGTCTTCCGCTCGAAGAGGGGTTTGATTCCGACCACGAGCACCCCCTCGACATCGCTCAGGGTCGTTCCGAGAAACAGCAGCGTCTCGCTGTCTCGGGCCCCTGGATGATCCCCGATGAGGTCATGGCGGTAGGGGATACGCAGGACGTCTCCTTCGACAACGCACCCCCTTATGACGGCGGAGACAATTGTACATCCGGGCCCACAGCGGGCGCCCTTACCCTTCGGGACCACCTGCTCGCTCAGTTCCCGCAGATCGATCAGATCGGCATTTACAATTGTCGGGTCATCGCCGGAACGAATGCGATGTCCCTGCATGGCGTCGGGCGTGCGCTCGACATCATGGTGTCTACCGTTGCGGGCGATGCCGACAATGGTGCAGGCGATCCCATCGGTCATTGGCTCATTGAGAATGCCGAGCTCTTAGGGGTACAGACCGTCATCTGGGATTCCGTGATTTGGCGAGTCAGTTACTCGCCGCGCGCTCACAGCTACGCCGGTAGCAATCCGCACATTGATCACCTTCACGTCGAGATTAACCTGGAAGCTGCCGCGCAAGAGCTGCCCTGGTACGGTGGCTTTGCACCCCCAATGGCGTGTGGCTCGTTGCCCGGCGGGTCGCAAGTCATCGAGGAAAGTGATGCCTGTTTTCAATTGTATGGGCCATCAAGCTATTGGCGGCATGTCTCAGGCGCGGGTTCGGGGGAAGAGCTGTATTGGACGAATGCTTTTGAGAGCGATGCTCCGAGCAATTGGGCGAGCTGGTCTCTTCCCGTACAAACCACCGGAGCCTACAGTATAGACGTGTACATCGACGAGGAGTACGGACTCTTCCATTCTGTGCCCTACACAATTTCGACGGGAATCAGCACGATGGTCGTTCACCTCGACCAATCTGCTGCAGCGGGCTGGCGCCCACTTGGGACTGTGCAGCTTACTGGGAATAGGACCTCGGCGGTCGTGGTCGGTGATCATTCGCCCGTCCCGGTGGGAGATGCGCGCAGCATCGCCGTAGACGCGCTGCGGATTACCCCCCTTGCTGCGGAGCAGGGCTGCGCGCCCATGCCACCAGAAGGAGGGACCCTCGAAGAGACTCACCCGTGTCTGACGTTGCACGGACCTGCATCGGGGTGGCGATCGGAGCCCTTCGCCGGTAGCCGTGGTGGCCTGCTATGGACCAACGGATTTCAGGGGGACGATCCCGTCAACTGGGCAGAATGGACAGTCCTCGTGACGACCGAGAGCGACTATGCCTTGGAAGTCTATTTGGCTCCCGAATGGTCGCAGTTCCCCACGACACACTACGAAGTGACCGCCGCCGGAAGCACTACCGATCTGTTGATCGACGCATCGCTGCAAAACGGCTGGGTCGCGCTTGGAACCTATCACCTCGCTCCTGGCGAGCACGCCAAGGTTCGTGTGTTCGACCACCACCCGGGGGAGATCACCGCGGCACGCAGGGTTTTGGTCGATGCCATTCGCGTGGTGAGAGCCGGCTCTGCACAGGACGATCCCGCTCCCGGTCCGGGCAGGGGCACCTACGACGGCGCTCCGTGGCACGACGGTCACCTCCTGCCAGGGCGTCCCCCTCGTGCGGACGACGTCTCTGACTTTGTCCTTGATTCGGACGACCCCGGCACAGGGACGGCCGCCCCCGTACCTGCCGAGGTGGCGAGTTGCGGCTCGGTGCAGGGAGCGGCGCCATCTCTTTGGCCCCTCGGGCTCGTGGTGCTGTGTCTGCGACGACGATACCGAGCCCCCAATAGGCTTCCAGCGCCGCGGTTCGAGCAACGCGGCGCTCGCTGAGTAGCCCTCCAGAGACGCGGAGGTGAGGTGCGGCACACAAGGAAGGCCTCTGTCGTCGGCATGAATATTGATGGCACCTTGGTCAGTCCATCGTGATGTCGGGCAATTCGCGGCTGTGACGCTGGAGGCTTCCCGGGACCTCCAGCACAGGACTGCACAGGGGGGCTGATGCGAAGATATCGATGGGGCTTTGACCGCTGCCTCTTCCTTGCGTCGCTTACCTGCGTGATCTTCGTGCCAGCGTATGCACAAAGGGAACACACATTACGCCCTCGACGTGACCGGGACACTCGCTCAACCGTCGAAGCTGCGGGCCAGGGCGGAAGCTCCGCGCGCATCGATACCAACGCCGATACGTTGGTGCGGGAGATGTGCGCGTATCTGGCGCGTCAGCCTGTGTTCCGCGTTCTGGCTGAGCATTCCACTGAGGTCATCCTCGACAATGGTCAAAAGCTAGACTACGGCGGCACTTCCACCGTAACCCTGATGCGGCCGAATTACCTGCGCAGCGATCGACAGGGAGACGTTGTCGACGTGTCGCTCTATTATGATGGCGCAAGCATTGTGCTCTACGGACGAAGAAGCGCAATGTATGCAAAAATCGACGCACCGACGACTTTGGAGAAAGCCATCGATTTCGCTCGAGAGGAGCTCGGCCTTGAGGCACCAGCGGCGGATCTCCTGAGCAATGATTCCTGCGCAATACTCATGAGCGATATCGTCTCTGGCCAAGTCATCGGCGAGGCAGTCATCGATGGTGTACTTACGCACCACGTGGCGCTCCGCGGACGTGAAGTCGATCTTCAGCTGTGGATCGAAGCGGGGCCACGTCCGCTCCCGCACCGCTACATCATCACCAGCAAACACATCGAGGGCATGCCGCAGCATACCCTTGACCTGCGAGAATGGGACCTCTCACCTCTGCTGACCGAAGACATGTTTCGCTTCGTGGCCCCCCCTGGTGTGGACAAGGTTGGATTCTTTCGTGCTGCCGCTGTGAAAACGAGCGTGCGCTGAGGAGACCGTCATGCCACTGGACACTGCCACGTTACTTTCGCCTCTCGCCAAAATCGCACTCATGCTGGGTATTTTGGGTACCTGTGAAGTCATCGACGTTGGCCAAGCACACGCGGTGATAGGCCGACCGGCAACACCGCTGAGCTACGCAGGGGTCGCTCGGCGCACCTCGAGAAGAACCACACGCCGTGCCGTCGCGGCGACATCAGCGGTGGCGGCGGGTGCCATCTCTACACTACCGGCAGGATGCGTTCGCGTCAGCCGGGCAGGGAACGTTCTCTATAATTGTGCGGGCACGTTTTACCGACCCCTCTACGATGGGCCAACAATCGTTTACGTGGTCGATGAATAGCGCCGATCACGCGGGACTCTCTTTGTACGGAGCGTGAATGGGACTTGGCTTCACCCGATTCGCAACTCGAATGAATATCTTCGACACCATCATGCGCCCGCTCATCACTGCGGTGTCGTTGATAGGTGAGCGTGGGACTGCGGTGGCGGTGGGGTCCCCTGCATGGGTACCGCTCCAGATCGCGGGGAACGTGTCTCTTCTGGATCTGCTTTTCTTGGAAAGAGAGTCACCATCGCCACCCAGAGAAGAAATGGTGGCAACGCAGATTACGGCACGCCTCACGTGCGGGCCCGAAACCTGTTCGTCCCGCCTTTCCGGCTGCCCATTGGCGAGCAGCACCTGGGTACGATCCGTTGGGTAGCCGCTATGAAGGTCAGGCTTCGCACCCGCTTCGCTGACCAGGGATGACCCTTCCGGCTCCGCAGGTGAAGGATGACTGCGCTGACCTCGGGAAAGATAGCTCGACGTGATTCTTGCGCAACCTATCGGCCCATTTCCTATGAAATCCGTACCCTCGGGCGAAGGAGGCATAAATGGGGTGGGCGCGTCGTCAACGGTTCGCTGAACGCCGTGCTGTGTCGCTGTGGTTTGTGCCCTCCATTGCATTGATGGCGGGTATCGCTGTCGCTGTCACGATGCTTCGCCTTGATCGCGCCTACCGATGGGAGCTGCTCGGCTTCTCCGCCAGCGGTGCCCAGTCATTCCTCGGCGTATTGTCGTCGGCACTGGTAACATTCATTGGCCTCGTTTTCTCTGTGATCACGATCGCGATTCAGTTTGCGGCAGGAAATCTCTCCCCGCGGATCGTCAAGCCTTTGCTCGCCAGCAAGAGGTCACGCTTCATGCTTGGCACTGCGACCTTCACACTCGGTTACACCCTTTCCCTTCTATTGAGGATCGACGAATCGATTGTGCCGCAGGCGGCACTCGCCGTCTCCATCCCGCTCATGGTGGTGAGCATATTCGGATTCATCATTCTTATCGATATCACAGGGAGCCAGCTGCGATTCGCAAACATATACGCCAAGACATTAGACAGTGGCCTTCAGGCAATTCATCGGACGTTTCCGCTACCGTTAATCGAGACAAAAAAAGAGATACGCTTTCCCGACGACTCATCCATGGATAATGCAAAATTAATAGTCTACCGGGGCAAATCTGGCGTAATTCACGACTTTGCGCGTGACGAGCTGCTCGCTCACTGTTGTCGACACAAGGTCAGCATTACTGCCCTGCGGGCAGTAGGTGACTACATCTACCCGGGCGTTCCTCTTTTTCTCGTCTCGCATCCCATACTGCTGGCACAGGATGAATGGCTCCAGGAAAGCGTCTTGGTGGGCCGCGAGCGACTTGTTGATCACGATCCTGCCTATGCCATCCGATTGCTGGTGGACATTGCAATCCGTGCACTTTCTCCGGCGGTCAATGACCCGACCACGGCAGTAGGATGCCTCGACCGCATCGAGTTTTTGTTGCACGCGATAGGGGGGAAGCAGCTAGACGTGGGTGACTTAGCGAGTGGTGACGGCATCATTCGTCTCCGCATCCCGATGCCTACCTGGAATGACTACGTCGCTCTCGCCTGCAACGAGATCCGCTATTACGGCAGCGAGTCATTCCAAGTGACAGCCCGACTCAAGACCATGCTGGAAGACCTGCATGCAAGCCTGCCACCAGTGCGCACAGGTGTACTGCGCGATGAGCTGGCGATTCTCGCCCGCGAGGTGCCTCGGCATTTTCGAGAGCGAGCCGATCAAGAACGTGCGATGACCTCAGATCGGCAGGGTCTCGGCGGCGCCTCGCTTCGGAATGGAAATATTCATGGCTGACTATCTCCTTCAGACGCGGTTTCTCATGCTCTTTCTGCCCCATGACTTCACGCGTTCGGGCGTCTCGGCCTTCGCCCCGCCCTTGATGGGCCGACAGCTTGGGTTTCGGTGCGCCCTCCGTGTCGAACGTTGGGGCCCGAAAAGATGAAAGCCCGATGCAACCACGTGCCTGCTGTCTTCGGACTTCTCGTGACCC
>JBMTAX010000155.1:0-6909 GCA_049429145.1 Myxococcota bacterium | reverse complement strand
AGGCCTGCGTGATTGGGTGTGGGCCCCGGACGAGCTTTGCTCGATGGGTGGGGGGCCTGACAACAGACCCTCCGGCGGAACGAGCCGTGTGCGCAGATCGACGAAGGTCGATTTTGCCTTACCCGGGTAGCGCTCAGCCAAGGAGCGTCTGACCGCCCTGCAGCAAGGTGAGAAGCTTCTCGAACCGAGCACGGTGGTGGGGCACCATGCCACGCACGCGCACCCCGGCACGGTCTTGCTCAGCCCAGGCGACTTCGCCGAGCACCACCATGCGCCCGCGCTCCTCGGTTTCGGGAAACTCGACCCCCACCGATTCGCCCACCTGTAGCGGGTTCGCGTACTCCACGAGCAGCCCTTCTTGGTTCAGGTTGCGAACGCGCCCGAGGGCCTTGATGTCGCCGCTCGGGAGCAACACCTCCACCTCGATGTCAGCCTGCAATCGGGTCGCACGGGTAGGCGTCATGGGGCGCTCCCTCCTCGATGTGGTGCGAGGTACGACATCAAGGAGAGGTTGAAAAGGGCTGACCTGATGCCCGCTCCGCCCCTTGTGCCCTCCCGCGGTGACCTCTACGATAGAGAAATGTGGTGGCGTGCAAATCTCTTCCATGCGCCAGACGTCAGCGCTCGTTGAGCGGGCGCGAGGCGGCTCGTGACCCGTCCCCCCACACTGTCCTGCCTCAGAATCGGTAGAGTCTGCCAGTCCCGTCTGGGGCGCGCCTCGCGCGCTCGGCGGAAGGAGCATCGCTATGGTCGCTGAACACAAGGTCCTACCCGTCATCACCGATGCCGCGAAGAAAAGTCGGCAGGAGTGGCTCGATGAGGTGCCAGAGCTCCCCTCCAAGGGCGAGCCCTTCGACCTCCCCGAGGGTGACATCCGCTTCGTGTTCGAAGCGAAAAATTCGGTGGGGGACGCGCGCGACCTCAGCGACTCGCATGACGGCACGCGCCCCGTACCCACCCACTTCGCACATCGCTTTCCGCACGCGCCGAGGGGTGTGTTGCATGCGTCCCTCGGGGACTTCAGCGATGACCAATGGCGGGATTGGAAATGGCAGCAGCGCAATCGCTTCCGCCGACTCGATGAGCTCGAGCCTTTGCTCCGCCTCTCCGACGAGGAGCGAGAAGCGTTCGCCAAGAGCGACGAGATGTTCCACATGGGCATCACGCCCTACTACGCGTCCTTGATGGACCGCGATGACCCCCATTGCCCCATCCGACTTCAATCGGTGCCGCAGCTTGGGGAGCTGCTCCGGCTCGATACTGACCTCGAGGATCCTCTCGGGGAAGAAAAAGACATGCCGGTCCCGGGCATCACGCACCGCTACCCTGACCGGGTACTGTTCTACACGACGCACAACTGCCCCGTGTATTGCCGTCACTGCACGCGCAAGCGCAAGGTATCTGACCCGACGAGCGCGGCTGACAAAGATCAGATCGAGCTCAGCCTCGCATACATAGAAAAGCACAGCGAAGTCCGCGACATCGTCATCTCAGGAGGAGATCCCCTCTCGCTGTCCGATGACCGGCTCGATTACATCCTCGGTCGCTTGCGCGCGATTCCTCACGTCGAGATCTTCCGCATGGGCACCCGGAACCTCGTCACGCTGCCCCAGCGCGTCACCGATGATTTCGTCAAAATGCTGCGCAAGCATCAGCCCGTCTTCATCAATACGCACTTCAATCACCCGAAGGAGTGCACGGCGGAAACGCTCGACGCGTGTCGCCGCCTCGCCGACGCGGGCTGCGTCCTCGGGAACCAGATGGTTCTGCTGAAGGGTGTCAATGACGACTGGCGCATCGTGAAAGAGCTCAACCACCGTCTGCTGCTACAACGGGTGCGGCCCTATTACATTTACCAATGCGACCTCGCCGAGGGCGTCAGCCATTTCCGTACGCCGGTGGAGACTGGCTTGCACATCATTGAGATGCTGCGAGGTCACACGTCTGGGCTCGCCGTGCCCACCTTCGTCGTAGACGGGCCTGGCGGCGGGGGGAAAATACCTCTGCAGCCGAACTATGTCCGCGCTCGCGAGGGCAAGCAGTGGACGCTGCGGAACTTCCGCGGGCACGAGTTTCACTACTACGAACCGTGAGCCCCTCATTCCCTGCCGCTAGGGCTCGGGTGACCGGAGGAAAGCAGCGCCAAGGGACTCGAGCCTGCGAGCTGGGTGGGCCAATTGACGTTCGTCGATTTTCGCATCCGGACTCGTTCCCCTGGATGTCGTGTTGCCATCCCCTCCCCCCGTCGAGCAAGGCTCGTCCGAGGCCCACACCCAATCACGCAGGCTGTGGCAAAAACCCACTGAGGCGGCTTTTCACCTCAACCTGCTGCTAGGCTTGGGTCCGATGAATGGGTGGCGCCTACCCGCTTGCGTGCTGGCCGCTGTGTGGATGGCCACAGCGGCTTGTTCCTCCTCGGCGGCTGCAGGTGCAGGATCGCCGTCGGTAGCGGCACAGCGAGCGGCCCCGGCAGCGAACCGATTGGCCCCTCCGGCCGAGCCTGCAGGGCTCCCTCGACGACAACGGCGCTGCTTTGACGACACCTCGACGCTCCCCTCGCGCTACCCTGACGGCGTTTGGGTGCCGCTCAAGGGGCCACTGCTGCCTCCAGAACTGAAGACGACGGTAGCGGTCAATGGACGCTCTGCGACTGCCGTCCTCGACACCGGCGCCATGAGTACGGTGATGAGCGTCCCGGTGGCCGTGTCTTTGGGACTTGTCGGTCATTTCACGCCGAAGGGGACCCGTGTACGCGTGCTCGACGCCCACGGTGATACTCTCGAGGGCGAGCGCCTGCCCCTTGGCAGCATTGAGATCGGACGACACCGATTCACCGACGTCAATGTGCTCGTCATCGGTGACCATCCTGAGCTCTTTCTCGTCGGCCAGGACGTCCTGCAAAACGTCGATCTGTACATCGCCGGTGAGCAAGGCCTGCTTGGCCTCTTCGACCCAGGCACTGCCCCTGCCCTCCCCGGTGCGGCGCGCGCGAGCCTCGAGCGCAGTGACCGGCAGTTGCAGGTACACGGGACGGCGAGGAGTGCCACGGGCGCTGCGGTGCGCTTCCCCTTGATCATCGACACGGGAGCCAGCGTCACCACCGTACCCGCCCTCATCGGAGTCAATGGTAGATTGCCCGCTGATCTGAGATTTCAGAGTCGCACGTTCGCGGTCGGGGGTGAGAGCCAAAACCGTGGCCGGTTCGTGCTCGACCCACTGCGCCTCGGGCCCGAGCAAATCAACGCGGGCAAGGTGCTGGCGATGGCGTCGCTGATGCAGAAAGGGGAAGGCCCAGGCTTGCTCGGCAATGACGTCTTCATGGGGCACCACACCGTCATCAGTCACAAAAAAGGTGTCCTTCTTTTGCGCGCTCTCAAGCCTCTTTCATCTACCAGGAGCGCACACAAGCCGCGCACGACGCTGCGGGGGTCCACGGACCCTGCGAACTCCTGTGTGTCTGTGGACTTACGCGCGGAGCGGCGGCCCGTGACGACGAGCTTGCCTGTGTCCTCACCAATGTGCCTGAGAACGCAAATCGCCGATGATTTCGCAGGCAAGACCGTACAGCTCCTCGTGACAGCGCGAGACGACGATGGAAAGCCGCTATTCGGTGGCGGAGGCTTGACGTTGTCAGTGACCGTTGGCCCGCAAGGGTACGACAGCTGTGTGCCGCTGATGCCTGAACTGGCAGCCCTTGGCCTCGACGAGCGCGCCCGTCTCGAACTCCGCTGGGTGCGCAGCGAAGGCTTTGAGTGGCCTTGCTCGCCGGAGTTCACCCATTGCCTGTCTTTTACAGGTCCGCTTGCTCCTGTCGCCCGCAGGTGACAAGGGACGACGAGCGTGTCTCCTCCCCCGCCATTCCCCGCTGTTACCCCTCCCCCTGCGGCCCCCCCGCTCAAGGCCATCTTGCGGCTCGCCGTGCCGCTGGCGACCGCCCAACTTGGACAGGCGGTGATGTCCTTCACCGATACCGCTGTGGTCGGACGCACTTACCCCGCAGAACTCGCGGGGGTCGCCCTCGGGAACAGCATCTACTTTACGGTCTTTGTCCTGTGCATGGGCGCCGTGATCGGCATGGAGCCCATCGTCAGTCAAGCGGTCGGTGCCAATGATCATCGTCGTGCGCGGCGCGGATTACGCCAAGGCCATGTGCTCGCCGCCCTTGCGGCCGTACCCGGCACCCTCCTCATCCTGCTGGTACTCGCGCTGCTCCCCCGCATCGGGCTCGAACCGCAGATCGTCACACCCACGCAGCAGTACGTCGTGGGACGTCTCCCTGGACTGTTGCCCGCCCTCGCCTTCCTGGTGATGCGCGGCTACCTGCAGGCCTACAATGTCGCGCGCCCGGCGGTGGTCGCGACCATCGTGGGCATTGTCGTCAACGTCCCCGCCGACCTCGTGCTCGTGCTCGGTGACACGGGCTTGACCGAAATGGGGCTGCATCCCGCGGGGGTCCCCGCCCTCGGTGCCGCAGGAGCGGGCATCGCGACCGCTCTCGTCAACCTGGCCCAGGTGTTCGTGCTCGTCGGCCCTGTCCGCCGGCTGCGCGATGCCAGCGACGAACGCAGTGGGTTTGCACGCCTCCGCGCAGCACTCCTTCAGGGTGACGAGCTGCGACGCATTCTGCGGGTGGGCATGCCCATGGGAATGCAGTTCGCCTTTGAGGTGGCCTTCTTCTCATCGGTGTCCTTCCTGATGGGCACCATGGGCGCGCTCCCCCTCGCCGCGCACCAAGTCGCACTCACGCTCGCATCTGTCCCTTTCCACGCGTGTCTCGGAATCGGGAGCGCAACCAGCGTCGTGGTGGGCCACCGCATCGGAGCACAAGACAGCCAGAGCGCGGCGAGTGCGGGGTGGGCGGGAATCGGGCTCGGCTTCCTTTTCATGACGGTCTCAGGGCTGGTGTTCCTGCTGTTCCCTGGCGCCCTCGTGCGCCTGTGCACGGACGATGCTTCGGTCCATGACATGGCGACGGGTCTTGTGCGCATCGCTGGCTTTTTCGCCCTCAGCGACGGCGTGCAGGCGGTCGCCTCTGGGGCGCTGCGGGGCGCCGGCGATACGCTCTGGCCATTTGCGATTCATTTGACCGCCCACTGGCTCATCGGAATGCCGACAGCGCTGCTTTTGGGTTACGCCTTCGACCTTGGTGCCGTGGGCCTTTGGTGGGGTCTCACCACCGGGTTGACGGTGTCCGCTGGGGCGTTGTCGCTTCGTTTTCGCAACAGGTCCCGACGCGGCTTCGTCGCGCTGGAAGCCCATGCTGTGACGCCTGAATAAGCGAATGCGCACAACAAAGCGGGCCCGTCTCTTCGTGACGCGGCCCGCTCTTCGCGCCGATGTATTCTATTTCAGGGGTAGTTCGGCTTGTTGAAGCCGCGCCCCGCAATGGTCTCCATGATGGAGCCATAGGTCGTCGGTCCCACAGTCGTGTCCATGAGGTCGAACTCGAGTTCGCCGGGCGCAGCGTCCTCGACAACGATGGAGATATCTGAACCGTCGATGGTGCCGCTCAAATCTCGATCGTAGGCGAACGTACCGCTGCCGTCGTAGAGGCAGCTGTTGGTGGGAGCATAGGTGATGTTCGATGCGGCGGCGCTCGGCAACACGAAGAGCCCACTCGCAGCGTCGTAGCTGACGAATTGACGCTGGGCGTAGGGGTGGCGGGTGTGCGTCGAGCCTGGGGCTGCCCAGCTGCAATAGAACCCGAGAACGTCGCCTGCCGTCGCGGTCTGCACCTTGTCGCCGTAGCCATAGTAGGCTTCTCCGTCGACGGGATCGTGATCATTCAAGCCCACGAAGAGGATGCGACTGTCGCTGTCACCGAACCCGGCCTGCCACGTATAGGCGTAGCTTCCGGACTGGTTGGCGGGATCGAAATCAGCGGTGAAGATCGCGAAGTTGTCGGCCCACAACGTGGTGGGATCGACGATATTGCCAGTGAGGACTTCGCTGGTGACTGCCGCCGCAAGCCCGCTCGCGCTATGCCCGCAGAACGTACCCTGCCGGTGCTGGTAGGTGAGGTCGCCATTGGCGTCCCGCAGATAATGGAGCGAATGATTGTGGCTGACGTCATTCGGGCCCGGTCCACAATTGCCACCGTTGAAGGAGTCATCGACGACCCAGGAGAGCAGACCCTCGTATCCCCCGTCAGCCGCCGGCACATGCTCCAACCAGGCCGTGACGTCGTGAGTGGTACCACCGTCGATGAATGTGAAGGCGATTTCGTAGCGCCATACGCCGCTTGTATCGAGGCCCAGCGTGGCTCTGTCGAACGTAGTCGAGGGGATCGCAGCTCCGTTCATCTGTGTCAGGACGTCTATGGTTGCACCTGTCCCTGGCAGACCTGGCCCCGCATTCGCAGCGGCGACGAGCGCCGCGCTGGCAATGAGCGCCGTATTGGCGGCGTCGCTGGTACCCGCGAGGCGCGCGTTGAGCTGCGCGGCGGCGCAGGCCTCGGTGGTCGCGCCTTCGGTGGCGCTCCAAAACCCAAGGTCACCCGTCGGCAAGCGACCGGAAGCCATAGGACCGACAGCGTCTGGGTGATTTTCGTACCCAAGCTCGGGCCCGAAACACGCCGCCCTTCCGGGCCGTGCGAGGAAGGACCGAGGCTCGAACGCCGCGGAAATGGAAAGCCCGCCATCGAGGACCGCCGCGATGGTCTCCGTGACATCGTCAAAGGTGGGTCCACTGCCTGAAATCGCGAAGTTTGCGCCCTGCGGCGATGCCGCTTGTCCCCCCGCGAGGGGCGACACGAGCGCCAATCCGCCAGGAAAGGCAGCCGCGCTGGTGGGGGTAGGTCCGGCATCGGACGACTGCTCGGATGCCGGGATTTCTCCCCCGTCGTTCAATGTGCCGACGGGAGCGCAAGCGCCGTGCAGACCAGCTCCAAGAGCCACCATCAAACCGCGA
>JBMTAX010000154.1:0-6931 GCA_049429145.1 Myxococcota bacterium | reverse complement strand
CGGCCTTCGCCCCGCCCTTGATGGGCCGACAGCTTGGGTTTCGGTGCGCCCTCCTCGTCGCACCGTGCGGCCCGAAAAGGTGAAGTCCCGATGCAACCACGTGCCCGCTGTCTTCGGACTTCTCGTGACCCGTGCTTCACATTCCCCGCATCGCCCGCGCAGTGTCCGGTAACGGTGAAGACCAACGACGACCCGCACCAGCATGGGCAACCATAGATTTCGGGTGACAGGGACTCGGGAGGTGCAGGTTGGCGTTCGGGGCCTCGCAGTGGGACGCGCGGACGGTGGGCAACGAAAGCTGGGGGGACGAGTCTGACTCAGTGGGGGATGCGTCCCGAACAAACGAAAACGTAGGCCAGGTCGTCCGAAAAGCGTTGCGTGATCTGGTCAGCACCCATTCCGAGGAGGCATCGATACTACAAAGAATCACACAGGCAGCAGAGCCGTAGGTGTCGTCATGAAAACGGGGCAGAATCTTCCGAAGGCGTGTCTCCCTAGCATCGGCCAGCCCGCGCCGGTGCCCTCTGCGACCGCGCCCCTCACCAGGGCGATCGAACCAGAGCCGTCACTGCCCCCGAGACTCCCGGGGGTCTTGCCAGCGGGTCGACTCGCCGTTGATTTCGGTACGAGACCCGGTAACGCATTATCCCTTCGGCTTCTCGACCCAATGGCTCCCCTCGGGCAGCATTCGATATGTCCGTCGATGGGTTCTCTGCTCGATGCCGAACAGGCCGGAATGGCTTCTCGAGCCGCCCTCAAGGACGGCTACCTCGGTCTTGAGGCGCACATCGGGGAGCTCGAACGTCTGCTCCAGACAGCTCGCATGCAGGAAGGCGCGCGCTTGCAGGTGGAACTCGAGTTGTCGGTCATGAAAACAGCGCGCGGCGGCGAGGCTGCCATCGGCCGAAGGCTTGAGGAAATCGATCAGCGGCTCACGTCGCCGATTCTCCTCCCAGCGCAGCGCGAGGCGATGCGTGACGAGCATGAAGCTCTCAAGCAGGTGCGTGAGTTCTTCGTGCCGCTGCATACGCGCATGGAAGACATCGTGCTCGTGGAACTCGGCGGCAGCCTCGATCCCACGCTCGCGCTCACCTACTCCCTGGAGAAGAAATCCCTAGCACTCTTTTGTGACGGTGCCGCCCAGCTGGAGGCGTCGATTCTTGAAAATGAACAACAGCTTGCAGCTGGCGTATCCACCCCCGACCTCGCAACGCAGCTCACGCTGGAGACAGCATTGCTGGAAGCAACGCGCGGAGGTGTGACGGCGATCGAGGCCAGGATCGCATACCTCGAGAACCTACGGCAGGTTGCGCGCCTGCTCCCCGAGGCGCTCGAAAACATCCTCATCGAGGAGAAGGTACTCGCGTCCATTGCGCGCGAAATCACGGCAGGTGCAGGCTGAACGCGAGCGCGGCCCTGGCAGGGCGAAGCAGACGGTGCCAGGCCCTGCTCTAGTGGGCCGAGAAAAAGCAAAACGCCGCGGCAGTGCGCGGCGTTTGCAAACTGGTGACCCCTACGGGACTCGAACCCGTGTTTACGGCGTGAGAGGCCGTCGTCCTAGACCGCTAGACGAAGGGGCCGCGATCGGAACGAGGAGCTTCGTAAGGCCTACATAGAGGGCTGTCAACAACCACCTGCGGGGTAGAAGCTCCCTCGGACGAAATTCTGACAGTGGCCAGTCCCCTAGGTCCCCACCGGCTCATCGCTTCGCCGCAGCGCGAAAAATTTGGCGGAGCCAAATGGCTCCAGGTAGCGTGCTCGAGCGCCTGTGTGCTCCCTACGGCGACCCTGGGTCCGCCATCGTCTCGTGCAGAGAGGCCTTCCATCATGAGTGCGCCCGCCGTTGTGCATGAACCGCCGTCGTTGCTTCGCTCCTTGTTTCTTGCTGCCGCGACCGTGGCACTGCTCGCTCTCTCGCTTGGCGCGCTCTACGACGAAGGTGACCCCCCTGGGAGAGCACGGAGCACCACCGCTTCACGGTGAGTGTGGCCCAGACGTCGACGAGGAATGCAGGCGAAAGGCGATCGTCGCGTGATCGCTGAGCCGGCGCACCTCGAGGAGGAAAGACCGTGACGCTGCGAAAGATTGCCACCATCGGGGAACCTGTGTTGCGTGCGGTCGCGCGTGAACTCAGCGTCGACGAGCTTCGCTCTGAGCGTTGGCAGCAGTTCATCGACGACCTCGTGGAGACCATGCACGACGCCGATGGCGCGGGTCTCGCGGCCAATCAGGTCTTCGAGCCGGTGCGCATCTGCGCCATCCACGTACGAGCACCGAACCCCCGCTACCCGTACAAGCCTGCCATCCCTCTCACCGTCCTCGTCAATCCCGTCATCACCCCCCTCGGGGAAGAGACTTTCGAGAACTACGAAGGGTGCCTCTCGGTGCCCGATCTGCGCGGCGTCGTAAGACGATACGCGCGCATTCGCGTTCGTTATCTCGACCGGGACGGCAACCCCCACGAGCACGAGACGGCCGGGGTGACGGCGGGGACATTTCAACACGAGTGCGACCATCTCGACGGGAAGCTCTTTCTCGACCGGGTGGAGGACGCGCGCACACTCACGACGTGGAAAAGCTTTGCGCGTCATCATGAAAGAAGCTTCGTCGAGCGCATCACCAAGGTGGTGGCGCAATACGGCAGCTAATGTTTGCCTTCGTGTGGCCGCGATGACGACGAGCTGAGATGCTGCCTGAGACCGCGGAGCTGGTCTTCGTGCACTTCCCGCAGCACGACGCGCATTGCATGGCTCACCGTGTGTTCGGAAGTTTTCCCGCTGGCCACAGGCGCGGTCTCTTCGACATCTCCCTCGAGCTCGAAAAGGCCGTCCCTTCCTTGCAAGAGCGGCGTGATACGGACGTGGCCCGTCCGCGGCGCGCCGCTCTCGTCGGAGACGAGAACGCAATGCTGCTCGTCGACAGACAAGAGCCAGCCACCCCCATAACGATACCCGTCGTCCCAGAGGACGGGCACAGAAATGGCGATATCGTCGAGCGAATCGGTCACGAAAAAAACTGGGGCGCTCTCGCCCCTCTCAAAGAGGACACGTCTCGATAGCGGCGGCGGCGGCACGTCCCTCGTCGGTGAGCCGATAGCGTCGGCTTCGACCGTCGAGCTCACTCTCTTCGATCAGGTTGCCGTGGTCACGACAGGCCCGCCCGATGTTGGTGGCAAACACTTCCATGTTCGCGGCGAGGTGCAGCAGCGCGCTGGCGTCGGCGGTGGTGAGGCCGAGCTCAGATCCTGCGACCTCGGCGGTCCTAAGGGCCCAGAGCGTACGGGCGAGGACCTTCTTGCCCTGTACGTGGGCGTCCTCGCTGACGACCCCGAGCCGCTTTTCCACGAGGTATTCGTGCACCGCGCGGGCGCGGGCCGAATCAACGTCCTTGCCGGATCGGTCGACGGAACCCTTGCGGGAGGCCTTCTTCGGGGCAGCGGCCTTCTTCGCCACGTCGCGCTTCGCGGTTTTGCTCTTCGTGGTGCTGTGCTCGCTTCTGCTCTTCACGTCAGCGCGCGCGGGACTCGAAGCGGCTGCACCTTTCCCGGAGGTCTTCTTCTTGGTTCGCGATGTTTTCGTGGCGACGTCAGAGCTCGCGGATGCTTCGGCGTCCATGGATTCCCCCGAGGGCTGCGACGACGTCGGCGCGGTGGGTTCCTCCACCGGAGGCCAGGCTGCAGCGAACGGGTCGGGCCGGGGCTCACGCCCAAGCAGCTGGTCGACGCGGTCGCGTACCGCATCGACCGCGTCCAGGGTACGGAAGAAGACATCGAGTACGCGGTGGACGATCATGGCACCCCTCGTAGGTTGACGCGAAGCGGCGAGGGGATGCCACGGTGTGGTCGCTAAGAAAAGACCGGCCCGCACAGGTGCCGTGCCGTCATTGGCGGAGGTAGGAGTGCACTCCCACGGCCTGGCCCTCGCCCAAGGTGTAATACCCCGCCCCGTCGGTCGCGAACCCGATGGCCTCGCCCTGGCCTTCCTCGACGAGGGGGATGGTGCAGGGATAGGTACCGAGTGCTTCCGCGACGGTAGCATTGGGCGCCCGTCGCCACAGGAACGCCGTGCGGTAGGTTCGTACTACGATTTCATCGCCGAGCACCGAGATGTCGCCCCCCGTGGCGAGGCGTTCATTGCCGACTTCACTCTCGAACTGCAGGGTGGTCACATGCTCGAGGGTTGTGGCGCCCGAGGCCTGCAGCGGCGCTGCGGCGCGGTACACCGGCGTGACACCGGTGCCGTCCTTGGTGACGATGTAGACATCGCCCGTTTTTGGATCGACGAGGAGGGTCTCTGCGTTGTGGGCGCCGTCAGGGTACTGGAAGTCAAAGCGCTCGACGTCGCCAAGGGTCTCGACGGTGAGGGCGCCGCCAGCGACGGGCTCTGGTACGCGGTAGATCTGGACGCTGCCTCGGCTCGTACCGTTGTCGCCGATGTCGCCGATGTAGAGATAGTTCAGCGAAACGTCAGGCCCTGGGCCGATGGCGATGTCTTCCCAGTCCCGCGCCTCTGCGTCGTCGAGAATGAACTTGCCGCGTGCCTGGCCCGCGGTGGTGAGGGCGAAGACCTCGGGCGAACCGCCGGAATCATTGTGCACCCAAAGAATGCCGGGATTCCGTCGCCCCTCGACCACACCGCTGGCCTCCTTCACCCGCAGGTCCAGCACAAAGCCGGTGGTGCTACCGCTCGAGAACGAGGGGCAGGAGGGAAGCTCCTCTTGGCCGCCGGTGGTGGGATCGTCCCCCCCGTCGACGGTCGCGCCCTGCGATTCGCCTGCATCGAGGTCGCTCTCGTGCTCATTCGGAGTTCCACCGTCTTGCGTCTCGACGGTCCCGTCATCGATAGCGCTGCTGCCACCGTCGTTCTCCAGCGCCGTCTCCTGCCCGGGCGTTCCTCCGGGCACACCCGCATCGGCCGAAATGACGTCGGGGTTGTCTCTGCCATGGCTGAGCTCTGTGGGCCCACCGCCAACGCCGTCGCATGCCGCCCCGAGGAGCAGCGCGCCAAGCGCGGCGAACACGGGCCTTGAGGCGAGGCGCATTCTCTCATTCACGTCTGTGACCCCATCGTGATCTCACACCCCGCGGCGGTCGCCGAAGAGCACCTTGTGTAGCTGCACCTGCATCCGCACCGGCAATCTGTCGTCAACGATACGCTGCGCGATGCGTCCTTTGTCGACGACACTTGCCTCGGGAGAAAACAGCACCGCGCAGCGCTCGTACAACTGATGTGTGCGCACGAAGTCCCGGGCGAAGACGTAGTCATCATCGGAGCAGAGCACGAACTTGAGCTCGTCGTGGGGACGCAGCCTCTCGAGATTGTCCCACACATTGCGCGCGTATTCCCCCGAACCGGGGGTCTTCACGTCGAGGATGATCCGCACGCGGGGATCGACCCGCGCGGTGCTCACCCCACCTGAGGTCTCGAGCAGTACAGTAAGGCCGGCGTCACAGAGGCGTGTCAGCAACGGAATGGCCGCCGACTGCAACAGCGGCTCCCCGCCGGTCAAGAGCACAAGCGGGATCTGGTAGTCGCGCACTGCGCTCACCACCTCGTCGACTTCCTGCAGCCTGCCTTCGTGGAACGCGTGGGCGGTATCGCAATAGCGGCAGCGGAGGTGACACCCCGTGGTCCGCACAAAGACGCACGGGAGTCCAACGTGGGTGCCCTCGCCTTGGAGCGCAGCGTAGACCTCGTGCACGAGCAGATGCTCGTCGCCTATGCCCTTGAGTTCTCGCACCCGTGCAGCGGGACTCTCTTCGATAAGTTCGAGGGGAAGCGGCATGGGAATCTCAGAACCTCGCAAGCGCGAGGGCGCTGTCGAACAGGAGCTCCTCGCTGAGGAGATAGGCGTCTTCGAGAGAGGGGGCGTAGGGCACGGGAGCGTCGAGAGCGCCGAGCACGCGAATAGGCGCGTCGAGCCTATCGAAGAGCGACTCCCCGAGGCGGCAGGCGATGGATTCGAGCAGGCTGCCGGTGCGGCTATCTTCTCCGACGAGCAGCACTTTGCCGGTGCGTTCCACAGTGCGACAGAGGGTGCCGTAATCGATGGGGCTCAAGCTGCGCAGATCGACGACGTCACAGCTGATGCCGTGCTCGCGCTCTAGTCGCTCGGCTGCGCGCATGGCCCGGTGCACATAGGCGCCGTAGCTCACGAGAGAGAGGTCGTCGCCGAGGCGACGGAAGGCGGCCTTTCCGAGCGGGATCGGCACAGGAGGCTCGTCGGGAAGCAGCTGTTTGATCTTGGGATCCCGGTAGAGGCCAATATGCTCGTAGTAGAGGACCGGGTCGTTGCTCGCGACTGCACTCATCATCAGCGCCCGGGCGTCGTGTGGCGTCGAGGGCGCAACGATGTGCAAGCCGGGGGTGCGGTAGAACCACGGTGACGTGTCTTGCGAATGGTACGGACCCGCCCTGCGCAATCCGCCCCAGGGCATGCGCAGCACCATGGGTACCGCCTGCCCGGTCCGATAGCGGGTCTTGGCCGCATTGTTCACGAGTTCGTTGAAGCCCGTGGCCACGAAGTCATTGAACTGCATCTCCCCGATAGGACGCATGCCCTCGAGCGCTGCGCCGACACAAGCGCCGATAATTCCTGCCTCGGCGAGGGTCGAGTTGAAGATGCGCTCACGGTGCTGCTCGACGAGGGGCTTTAGCAGCAAGAACGCGTTGCCGTAGGGAAAGCCAACGTCCTCCCCCATCACGAAGCTTTCGGGGAAAGCACGCAGTGCATCGTCAACGCCGCGGGCCACGGCTTCGAGATAGGTCACCCCTTTGGGCGAATAGGCGGGTGCCTCCTCGACAACTGCCTCGGGAAGCGGGCCCTGCGTGAGGGGGAGCGGGCTGTCGGCACTCGGATGAACGGACACGGGTCCCGCCTCGGTGACGCCGTGGCCGACGAGCGTGCCGTCGGGCCAAGGCCTCGCCTTGAG
>JBMTAX010000153.1:0-6977 GCA_049429145.1 Myxococcota bacterium | reverse complement strand
AGACCTCGGAAGCGGTCGAGACCCATCGGGTTGTGATGCAGAGCATGGAGAAGGCAGAGGCCCTCCGTGCCAGCGGCCTCGATCCTTACTCCAACGACTTCAAACCCGAACTCTCGTGCGTCGAGTTTGCCAACCGCTACGAGGGCAATACCGCAGAGCAGCTCGAGGCGATCGATACCGTGACGACGATCGCCGGTCGGCTCATGGCGGTGCGCAGCATGGGGAAAGCCACTTTCCTCCGGCTGCGTGATCGATCGGGCGACCTTCAGGTGCTCGTCAAGCGCGACCTCGTGGGAGAGCAGGCTTACCTTCAGCTCAAGCTCATGGACCTCGGCGACACCATTGGCTGCGCCGGCACACCGATGCGGACCCGCACGGGGGAAATGACCCTCGAGACAGTGGGTTTCCGGGTCTTGACCAAATCGCTGCGGCCTTTGCCCGATAAGTTTCACGGGCTCGCTGACGTCGAGCAGCGGTATCGACAGCGTTATGTCGACCTCGCCATGAACCCAGAGGTCCGGCGCGTCTTCCATACCCGCGGGCGCATCATTCGTGGTATTCGCGCTTTCCTCGACGCGCGGGACTATCTCGAGGTCGAGACGCCTATTTTGAGTGACCTCGCCGGGGGCGCTACGGCCAAGCCCTTCGAGACCCACCACAATGCTCTCGACCTCCAACTCTACCTGCGCATCGCCACGGAGCTTCACCTGAAGCGCCTCGTCGTCGGGGGGCTCGAGCGCGTGTACGAGATAGGGCGCTGCTTCCGCAACGAGGGCATCTCCACGCGGCACAACCCCGAGTTTACGTCGATCGAGTTCTATGAGGCCTACGCCACCTACACCGACCTCATGGACCTCACCGAGGAAATGGTCTCCGGGATTGTGGAGGAGCTCACCGGCGGCACGACGGTGAAATACAACGGAAACGAGGTTCACTTTGCCCGGCCGTGGAGACGCGCACCGATCGCCCAGCTGGTCGGTGAGCATCTTGGCGTGTCGGAGGACCTGCGGGGGATCGACAATGTCTCCTTGGCGCTGCAGCTCGTGGTGGGGCACACGGCGACGCCCGTCGAGCCTCTCGATATCTGCCTGAAAGAACTGTCGGATGACGAGGTAGAGTGCCTCGTTCCGGGGCTCCCGCCTCCGAGGGACGCCTCCGATACGCTTCAGAGCCGTGCACGTCGGGCGCTGGACGCGGGGGGCGATGGCTTCTGGGCTGAACTCGGTGCCGCGCTCGATGGTGCTCTCACCGGTGACCAACGCTCTGCTCAGGCAGACGAGGGCAGCACCTCGGGCACGGGCGAACGAGACTTCGATGAGCCGACCGGAGAGCTGCGCACCGGTGACGGGGCGCTCGGGGCGGCCCTGGCGAGACAGGCGGGTTCCGACCCCGGCCGAGAACGTCGGCGTCGCCTCGCCTTGCATCTGCTCTACGCAGTGTTTGATCACGAGGTGGAAGCTACCCTCATCCACCCCACCTTCATCACCGACTTCTCCGTATCGGTGAGCCCCCTGGCGCGCCGCCGTCGGGGAGACTCCGCTGTCGTCGACCGTTTCGAACTCATCTGCGGGGGCATGGAAATCGCGAACGCCTTCAGCGAGCTGAACGATCCCCTCGACCAGCGCGAGAGGTTTCTGCAACAGCTGCGGGAGAAGGAGCGTGGCGACGACGAGGCCCATGGCCTCGACGAAGACTTCCTGCGCGCGCTCGAGATCGGCATGCCGCCTACCGCAGGAGAGGGCATCGGCATTGATCGCTTGACGATGCTATTGACCGACAACCCCTCCATTCGCGAGGTCATCCTCTTCCCACAGCTCCGACCCGAGCATTGAGAACGGCGTCGCACGACGTTGCCGCTCTGTTGCCCCCCCCGCTGTCGCCCTCGCACACGTAGGACCGCAATACGATGGAGTCCGTGGAGTCACTCGCTGCTTTGGGCGTCTTTGCCGGCTTTGCCACCCTGGCCTCCGTCGCCCTCTCTCTGCGCTCCCTGTCGTTGCGGCAGGTGCCTCTCGGTATCGCGCTTGTCCTGTCCTTGATCGCAGGGCCGGTGGTGGCTCCGTTCGCTGCCGTGGTGGCGTGGCGCTGGCTGAGGCGTCAACCCGAGGCTGCTCTCGTGTCAGGGTACTTCACATCGGGGGCAGGGGGTGCTCTCTCGCTGCCAGGGCTCGGGGTGGGTGCCCTCCTCGTGGGGGTGAGCCTGTGCGTGACGTTCGCCTATTGCCGGTATGGTCTCGGCATCTCGGGGGAACCGTTGCAGGTGCCCTTGGTCCAGTGCCTGCTCTGCAGTGGGTTCGTCGCTGGGCTAGCGATGGCCTACTTCGCGCGCAGGGTCGCCTTTCTCGAGTCCTTGCTGCTCACGGCCTTCATCGCCCTCTTGCCGGCCCTTGGTTCGGCACAGGTCACGGACATCTTCACCTACGGCACTGCGCCCGCGTACTTCGCCGTGGTGCTTGCCACAGGTGGGTTACTGCTACTGCTGGCGCTCACCCTGGGAGGCGCCCTCGGCTACCTCGTGACGGGCGACGGGGCGTTCCGGCCTGCGTGGGGCTATGAGGGCTGGATCGGCCGCCGGTACCTGATGGGTAAGCGGAGCAATAACGTGGTGGGCCTCATTACGGTGATCAGCGTCCTCGCAGTGGCGGTGGGCAGTATGGCGATGATCGTCGTCATGAGCGTGATGAACGGGTTCTCCACCGATCTTCGAAGCAAGATCTTTGGGGCAAACGCGCACCTCATTGTCCTCAAGTACGGCACCGACTTCACAGAGTACCCGAAGATCATCAGCGATACCCGTCAGGTGAAAGGGGTGACCGGGGCGAGCCCCTTCGTCTTGAACGAGGTGATGATCTCCTCTGACGTGAACCTCACGGGCGCGCTGCTCAAAGGGATCGATGACGCTAGCGTCGATGAAGTCAGCGTACTGCGAAGCAACGTCATCAAAGGTGACCTCGCCTGGCTCAATGAGCCATCAAAGATTCCTGGTACCGAGAAGCTCTCTGAAGGAGAGGCGCCCCAGCACGCGGGCGCAAGTGAGACCGCCGCCCTCGAGGACGCGTTGCGCAAAGCTGCCCTCGGAACGGCGGCCGCAGAAGCAAAAACCGACGCCACCGGGACACCTCTTCTGCCCGGTATCGCCATCGGCCAGGAGATGTCGCGTAACCTCAAGGTGTTCGTAGGCGACGCCATCAACGTCGTCAGCCCGGTCGGTGAACTCGGACCGACGGGCCCGGTGCCGAAGGCGCGCGCGTTCCGCGTCGCCGCCATCTTCTATTCGGGCATGTACGAATACGACTCGAAGTTTGTCTACATCAACCTCGCCGAGGCGCAGGACTTCTTCACCCTCGACGGGGCTGTGACGGGGATCGAGTACAAGGTCAACGACGTCGAGGCGACCCCCGGTATCGGGCGCGAGATCTTGCAGCGCATCGGTGGCTATCCCTATCGCACCAAAGACTGGATGGAGATGAACAAGAACCTCTTCTCGGCGCTCAAGCTCGAGAAGATCGCGATGTTCGTCATCCTCACCTTCATCATCCTCGTGGCGAGCTTCCTTATCGCCGCCACCCTCATCGTCTTCGTCATCGAGAAGGGGAAAGAGATCGCGATCTTGAAGAGCATGGGGGCGTCAGACACCTCGATCATGAAGGTGTTCGTCACCTATGGCCTCATCGTGGGCACAGTGGGAACCGCCGTTGGGCTCTCTGTGGGTCTCTTTCTTTGCTTCTTGATCAAGACCTTTGGCATCGGCCTCGATCCCGACGTCTATTACATCACCAATCTGCCGGTATACGTCGACCCAACCGAGGTGATTCTCGTCGGTGCGAGCGCCGTCGTGCTCAGCTACCTCGCCACCATTTACCCCGCGCTCCTCGCGGCTCGTATGCGGCCTGTCGAGGGACTGCGTTACGAGTGAGATCACCATGCGCATCGAGGTGACGGGACTGCGAAAGAGTTACCTGCTCGACGGGCAAGAGATCCCCGTGTTGCACGGCGTCGACCTTGTCATCGAGCGGGGAGAGTTCGTCTCGCTGACCGGTCCGAGCGGCGTGGGGAAGAGCACCCTTCTGCACGTGTTAGGGACGCTCGACATTCCGACAGGGGGGCGGGTCGTGATGGACGGGACCGATGTCTTCGCGCAGACGCCCGCGGGGATCGCCGAGTTCCGCAATCGCCACATCGGCTTCGTGTTTCAGTTTCACCACCTGTTGCCGGAGTTTACGGCCCTGGAGAACACCATGATGCCCGCACTGGTGGCACGGGTGCCGAAGGCGAGGGCAGCACAGCGCGCCAGGGAGCTGCTCAGTGAGGTGGGCCTCGGGCATCGACTGGGTCACCGACCGGGGGAGCTTTCGGGGGGCGAGCAACAGCGAGTGGCCCTTGCGCGCGCGCTGGTCAACGAGCCCGAGTTGTTGCTCGCCGACGAGCCCACGGGAAATCTCGACGAGAGAACCGGGGCAGGCATCCATGAACTCATCGAGCGCCTCAACCAGCAGCGCGGCATTACGGCGCTGCTCGTCACCCACAACCCGAGGCTCGCGCTGCGCATGCGCCGACGCATCCAGCTGACCCGAGAGGGGGTGCGGGAAGGCGCCTTTGAGCCCGACCACAGCAGCCTACACCGCGACAGCGTTCGCTCCTCGAGTGATGGGTGACGGCCACACTCGTGCACGGCAAAAACGCGTCGCAACGCGGATTTGGACCTCGTGGTTTCACGGGGAGCGGTTCGCGAGGAGTTCACGCAGTACGAAGGCTCCATCGCTCTCGAGGTTTGCGATGGTGTGGTTCCCAAGCCCCAAAAGGCGCATAGCTCTGCTGCGCCTGCACCCACCACAGCCGAATGGACCCGTCGCAATCGGCCCACTCCTTCCGTCGAGGAGCAATGGGGGCGACATCCATGGGGTCGTTCAGCGCGACCCCCGGGCATACGCCGGGGGCACGAAGTTGCCGGTGCGCCCTGCGTTCATTGATGAGCTCTGCGTTGAGGAAGGCATCTGGGCTTGCTGCTACCCAGTTTTCTTGGATGGTCCATGTCGGGGAGAGCCCGTTGCCAGCGGTCTGTAGCACGTGGTCCATGTCACCCACGATGGCCCAATAGGGTCGCTGGCCCGCACAGGGCAGATCGCCGCCGGTGACGTCGAAGCGCACGGAGGGCTGCCCCGCGACGCTGACGTAATGGTCGGAGGGGTTCGGCTGCTCGTCACCCGCCGCTGGGCTGCCGTCATTCGCATTCGGGCCGCGATCGCGAGGCGCCGTCGTGGCTTCCCCCGGGGCAACGTCCTCGTCGGAGCGCGGAACGGAAACTTCGCCAGCGGAGGGGCACCCGAATGAGCACAGGAGAGGGGACCCGGTGAGGTACCGGCTCCCCCATCGACAGGCTTTTGCTCGGTGACCCCGGTAAAGCCTGCGGACCGTTCCGCGTGCTCCAGGTCGTGACACCGTTCACTCCGTCCTTCGAGCTATTGCGCGGCCTCGCCCGCTGCCTGCGCCTGCTCTGCCAGTTTCGCCGCGCTCACGGTGTAGACGAGGGTGGCCTTGAGCGCGACCTCGGCGTCCCCCGTGGGCTTGCGGCGCAGGTTTGGTGCAGAGCCTTCGTTTAGGTTCACTTGCGTCCCGGGGGGGAACGCGAGGACGGCCGTGAACTTCAGGCTGCGCAGCGCCTCATTGAAGATGGCGTTGCCTCCCTCGACAAAGGAGATGGGGGCTTCTCCCGCGGTGTCCGCTGCTTGAGCGGGCACCGTTCCTACCTTCGTCACCGCGCCAGAGGCGACGAGTGAGGCGGCGTCAGCGCCTTCCTCTGGGAGACCGCTGCCGATGTACAGCTCAAGGGGAATCGTGTCGAAGGTGAAGGAGTTGCTCAGCCAGTTGATCACCACGTTGGAGACCCGGAGGTCTTCGATGGCCGAGGGGTCTTCGACGCCGACGAGAGTAGTCAGATCCATGGGTATGGTTTGCTGCACCTCGATGTCTTGGCCGATGCCAGCGGTGGTCAGCCACTCGGCGACGTCGATGGTTTCGCTCTCCCCGGTGGTGGGGTCGACGATGTCTACACTCAGGGGGAACTCGGCCGGGAGGGCGGGGGGATCGCTTACCGCGTTGTCATCGGTGAGGTAGAGGGCCTTCAGCACCGCGCAATCATCGCTGGCCTCGTCGGCGCAGAGCCGGGCTTCGGCGCTGGCGATCTGCTCTGTCACGCTCAGCTCCGTCGCAGGGGTCTCGAGGTCGACGGGAATCTCGAAGCTTTGCATCGTGAGCAGCTCGATGAGCTCACAACCTGCGGTCGTCGGAAGCAAGGTAAGGCCGAGAAGGACAGAGGGCGCAGTGCGACGGAAGTTCATGTACATGTGTCTCCAGGAATGAACGTGCGACAGCTTACCCGGGGAGCCCTCCATGAGCACGCCCCTTGGTGATCTGCGACACGTTCGCCGGGGACGCTTGACCCTTTGCGCAGTCGCCCAGCGGGGGAGCCGGGTCAGCGCCGCGGGTTGCTGTGCAGTGGTGAGGCGAAAACCCATTCAAATGAAGGGGTTAAAGGCCGGAGCAGGGTCAGCGCTGGCGGCCTCTCGCTTTGGAGCTTGCGCTCTGGCTGGCCCCTGCCATGCGGCCTAGGCAGCCCAGAGCGACGTCGCTGGCGCTTTGCGCATCGCCCGGCGGGAAGACCGCGGCGGCGAGCCGTGCCCCCCTTGGAAGGGCCCCTGCGGCGCGAGCGTGGGCTACGCAGAGGGCCAGCGGGCCAAGCAGCGGCGCACTCCCCACCTGCTGGGTCAGGAGGAGCGATGGGGAAAAGCCGAGGGAGGGCGGCGAGAGCACGACGCTGGAGGTCCCCGTCGGGTCTTCCGTGGAAGGGTGGAAGGCGTTGTGCAACTCGAGGGGGTGGCTTGTGCGACCATCGATCACCATGTCGGGGTACAAGCTGTGTGCGCCGATGGCCTCCCCGAGCACCACGATTACCCTTGCCTCGCTACCTGCGGCGAGGA
>JBMTAX010000152.1:0-6991 GCA_049429145.1 Myxococcota bacterium | reverse complement strand
ACTGCGGCGGTGTACGGCATTGCGGCGCCCGAGGCCCAGCGCGACCGCACCCATGGTGGGGCGCGCGTTTACCTCGACGACGGGTCGGAACGCGACCTCTCCCGCAGGGGTGGTGAAGGCGAATGCGTCCACGCCCAGAAGACCGCGGTAGCCGGCGCGCGCAGCTCGCGCCCCGATGAGAAGGGCCGCGCGGCGCAGCTCGACGTCGTGGGGCGACCCTGAGCGCAGCGTGTCCCCATCGAGCGCATCCCACACAACGTCGTTGCCCGCCCACAGCCCTGCGGAGGTGCTGCGCATGGCGGTGGTGCCTGTGAGAGAGACTTCGCCGTCGGTGGCAATATGCAGCTGGGCAGAGAGGTCATGGGTGCGCGGGAGCCATGGCTCCAGCAACGCCCCACCGCGGGCGGCGAGCCTACGGAGCCCTCTGGCCCCGGCGTCGTCGAGGTGGCCGCCTTTTCCCGCGACGCGGCCTCGGCCGCTTGAGCCTCGGCGCGGCTTCAAGACGAAGCGCTCGCGCAAGGGGGGCGGCCACGAGGCAAGCGCTTCGTCGATGTGGTCGCGCGCATTCTTATGCAAAAGATCGTCGGGACTGAACGACCTGACCACCCCCACGAGGCACGGGGGCACCAGCGATTCCTCCTCGGCGACAGCGAGAGCCCAGGCTTTGTCGCTCAGCGCCGAGGTCACGCGCGGGTCCGCCCCGAGGTAGGGTAGCCCCCGCAACGATGCTTCTTCTTCTGCCGCCGTCGTCGAGAGCCAGGGCAGGAGCCCCCCGGTTGTCTTCAAGAGAGGTAAGGCTACTCCGCATGGATCGACCCACGATGGCCTCTGCAGGGGACCAAGACCGATGGCGTCGACGTCAGCGGGGTACAGCAGCGCCCAGCAAGCCGCGAGGCCACGGGCCAACTCCGGATCGACGTCACGCAGCGACGAGCCGTCTTCGGCCCCAAAGTTCGGCAATAGGCACAGTGTCGTGCTCATCCGCGCATTTGGTGCGAGGGACGCGCAGCTTCGACGTGGCGAACGAAGGCGTCGCTCATGCCCGCCTTGCGGCGCGCATCGGTGCAGAAATGTCTTCCCTTGGCGCGGGCCGCCGAGAGCGGGAAAGGCACCGAGCTTTCATAGGCCTCGACGTCGCTGGCGCTGCCGACAAGGCGCGGTAGCCAGCGCACGGCGAGAGCCACATGTCCGATCTCGTCGTCGTGTACACGTTGCATCACGGCGGCGCTCTCATCGTCACCGGCCCGGCGAAAGGCGTCGGCGTAGAGCAGCGAGTGATCGAGGTTCGCCTGCTCGAAGGTGAGCCCCACTGCAGACAGGAACGCGGCTTCGGGGTGGGCGCTCGTCGTGACGCCGCGGATCCCGCGCCAGAGATAGTCGGAGCAGTCACCCTCTTCGATGCCTCCTCCGAGGGCGGAAAGGCGGTCGAGGTAGAGGCGCAGATGCTGCTGTTCTTCGCCCAGAGCGATAAGCAGGCCGCGACGCAGCGCGCGAGGGAGGTGCGGAAAAGCAAGCAGCGCCCAGGCGAAAAGCTCGATGGCGCACAGCTCATGGTGGGCGAAGCGGGCGAGGGTGACGCGGCACGCATGGGGGTCGCGCAGCTCATGGAGCTTTGGCAGCCGCTCGCCGCGGCCCCCTCGCAAAAGAAGCCCCGCTTCTCGTGCAGGGACGTCAAAGAGCGCGGCTGTGCCAGGCTCGTCATCGCACAGCGGTCCCCCGGTGACGGAGCGCGGGGCGAGCAGCTTTGCTTCGAGGGACCCCTCCTCGAGCAGATGGAGGCAATACTCACGCACCGTGTGCAGCGCAGGCGACATAGCGGCTCTATACCCGCCAGCGCCGCTCCTTTCGATGCTCTTCGGCGGCCCGCGGTACAGTGGCCCCATGACCACGCTCACCGAGCGCTTCTGGAATGCCCTGTCCCACGTCGTGCCCGCCCTCGAGGTGAGCCGTGAGCCTGAGCTGCTCGAGCGGTATGGCGGCGATTGGACCCGGGTATACCCGCGCGCCCCCGGCGGGGTGTGTTGGCCCCGGTCCACCGCAGAGGTGTCTGCGCTGCTCCGACTTGCGTCCGAGCACGAGCTACCGGTGGTGCCCTCGGGCGGACGCACGGGCCTCGCGGCGGGGGCGGTGGCGAGTCGCGGGGAGCTCGTGCTCTCGCTGGAACGCATGAACCGTATCGACGAGGTTGACGTCGTGGGCCAGACGTTGCGGGTGGAGGCCGGTGCGATCACCGCGACGGTGCACGAGGCCTGCCGCGCCCACGGCCTGATATGGCCCATCGACCTCGGCTCAAGGGGCAGCTGTCACATTGGCGGGAACCTCGCCACCAACGCCGGGGGCGTGAGGGTGATCCGCTATGGGGCGACGCGCCATTGGGTGCTCGGCATCGTCGCTGTGCGTATGGGGGGCGAGGTGCTGCGTACTGGCGGCAGCCTCATGAAGAACAACACCGGCTACGACCTCACGCAGCTCCTCGTCGGCAGCGAAGGCACCCTCGCGGTCATCACCGAGGCCACCCTGAAGCTCACCCGCGCGCCGCCGCCAGGGCAGGTGATGCTCTTCGGCGTGCGCGATCTGCAAGCGGCGCTGTACCTCTCGACGATGGTGCGCAGCAGCCCCTTCGAGGTCATGGCCATCGAATTCTTCTCCGCTGCCTGTCTCGAGGAGGTGGTCGCGCGCGGGCACGGGAAGTCACCCTTCGCGAGTCACTCTCCGGTCTACCTTCTCGTCGAGGTCACCTCACGGGATCGCCACGAGCTCGAGGCGTGGGTGGAGAAGCTGCTCACAGCGGAGTACGTCGACGATGGGGTGCTCGCGAACTCGGCAGCGCAGGGCCGCGCGCTATGGAGCTTGCGCGAGAACATCACCACGAGCCTCGCCGCCCGCGGCCTGGTCCACAAGAGTGACGTCGCGGTACCCGTGCGAGGGCTGGCTGCGTTCGCCCGTGAACTAGAGTCAGTGCTCGACGAGCGCTACCCAGACCTCGACCTCTTCCTCTTCGGCCACGTCGGCGACGGCAACCTGCACGTGAACCTGGTGCAGCCCGCGGGCGTCTCGTCGGCCGAATTCCTCGCGCGGCTCGAGAGCGTCGATGAGGACATCGGCCGATTGCTCGCCCACCACGGGGGCTCTGTCTCCGCTGAGCATGGCATTGGTCTGCTCAAAAAGAAGCTCCTGTCCTTCACCCGCAGCGATGGCGAGCTCGCGCTGTTCCGTCACCTCAAGAAAGCCTTCGACCCTCAGGGCCTGCTCAACCCCGGCAAGATTGTGGAGGGGTAGGGGTTGTGTTCGGATCCTCATGTTCCTTGGCGCAACGCCTCCGCCACTTGTCCGATAACCTCATCAGCCACCCAAAAGGAGCCAGCGGCATCATGACCACCCTCAACGCCACGCACTTCTCGTTCTCGAAGGTCAGCTTTTCGAATGCGGTCCTCCAGGCCTGCCAACAGCAGCCCATGCAGGCCATGCAGGCGCTGCAACAGCTGCAGTCCCTTTTGCAGGGAAGCTCCTTCGCGCAGGGTGGCGCCCCCATCAGCGGCAACGTCCTCGAGGGCTTCAGCCAGCCTCAGGCACCCGCACATCACCTGCCGGCTCCGCAACTGCAGCACTGCGGTGCTCCCGTGGGCAAGGGCCTGACGACGAGCCCCGAGGGTTGGCCCGCCGGCTCGGTGCAGACCGCTGGCGGCTACACCATCGTCCCGGAGGGCAAAGACGCCGCCTGGAGCATCTTCGCCCCCGGCCAAAAGCCCACCGACACGCCGAACACCCGCGTGTGGGGCGATCCACACGTGCACGAGAAAGACGGCACCAAGTGGGATTTCACGAAGAACAGTGACTTCGTGTTGCCCGACGGCACCCGCATCAATGCGCAGACCACGTCTGAGACGGGCCAGTCGTGGTCCAAGGGGCTCACCATCACCAACGGTGCCGATCGCGTGCAAATCGACGGCATCAACTCGAACACACCGAAGACCGGTGGCATCACCAACGACGGTTACGAATGGCGCGCCCAGCACCTCGCCTCGAACCCGCAGCGCGACAACTTCTACCTCGGCGGCAGCGGCGACAACGTGAAGTGGTTCAAGGAGACCGCCGGCAAGGTGCACGGCGAGATCACCGGGGCCAAGTTCGACAAGGGCACGAACCGCTACGAGCAAATCACCGACCAGAACAGCCAGTACTGGGTCGATCCAAACCTGCGCTCCCCCGTCGGCAGCGCCGCTTGGGGGAATGAGCTTCGCACCTCCATCCTCGACGCCATGACCAAGCGGGGTGGAGCGGGAATGAGTCAGGCCATGGGAGCCTTCTTCGCCTTGGACCACGCGCAAACCCAGTTGCAGCAGCAGTTCAATGGACTCTTCGGTGGCTTGGGTGGCTCCTTTGGAGGCTTCCTCCCCGCGTTCTCCTCCATCCAGGGGCTCGGCAACGTCATGTTGGCCCAGATGCAGCTGCAGCTCGCACTCTCTGTCACTCTCGCTGGCGGTGCGCCGCCTGCCGTCGCCGCTCAGGCTCCCGCGCAGCAGCGACCGCCCCTCGACTGGTACATCGACAAGTTCGGTGGTGCTGCACGGTTCGGCCACGCCGATTATTTCGCGGCGGTCAAGGATGGTTACACAAACGCTGAAATCCTTGCGTGGATGCAGAGCAAGAACTTCAGTCCCGCCATTATCGGGCAAGAGCTGTTGGCTGAGGTACGAGCTGGAAACGTCAACCCGAACCACATCACCAATGGGGCTGGGCTGCACAACTATCTCGGCATGGGCCAGTTCAGCAACTGACGATAACCGGCTTCAGCCTTCGGGGTAGGCCGCCCGGGCGGTGGGGTCTTGCGCCTTGCCGCCCGTTCTACTTTCGGGGCAGCCTCGCTTTCGATCCAGATTATCGAGGACATCCGTATGGCGACCCGTAAGCTCGAGGACATCCACTACAACCGGCAACCACCCCCCGAGAGTGTCAGCGCAGCGAAAGAGGCCGGTGCGACCATTAGTCCCTACAATCCGCAGCGACTCGCCCAGTTCGTCGCCGGAGAAATTACCCTAGGGGACCTCGAGGGCATCTCGAAGGCCGACCAGTACAAGATGGCCGAAACCGGGTACCGGCTGCTCAGTTCGGGGAAGTTCGACGACGCCAAGAAGGTCTTTCTTGGCCTGCATGCGCTCGATCCTTTCGACGCTTATTTTCTGGCCTCGCTCGGGGTGATCGCGGTGCAGCAAGGGGACCACGACGAGGGACGCGCTCGCTTCAGTCGTGCTCTCGAGATCAATCCCTACTCAGCCGCAGCACTCGTCGGGCGTGCCGAGCTGCTGCTCGCCGACGGCGCCTTGCCCGAAGCTGCCTCCGACCTCGCGAGAGCGATCGCCGCCGACCCCGAGGGGAAAGACCCCACGACACAGCGGGCCCGTGCCATCGCAGCCAACGTGAAGAGGCTCATCGAGCAGGCGCAGAAGGCTTCTTGAGCACCTCTGCGCAGTTCGACACCTCCCGCGACGCGCTCACCCGAGCGCAGCGTCGAGGCGCTTCTCGATGCTCTGCGTGAGCCTCTCGACGTCGACGCCAGCCGCCTTGGCGAGCAGACCGAGCTTGACCGTCACCGTCAACTCGTCGTCACCGATGGCAAGACGGCCAGAAACACCAGTACCTTTCAGCTCCGCTTCGCGCCCGTTCCACCTCGCCTTGACGCCATACTTCTGCATCGCCTCTTCGAAGGCGCCCACTCTTTGCTTCACTTCCTCCACAGTGAGCGAGTGCTTGCGAACGACACGAACCTCAGACATGTGCACCTCGACCCGCCTGGTGGCGACGGGGTTTTCGGTTGAACAGAGCGAAGCCCTAGGCCAGCGCGGCCTACAAGCCAAGCGGGGCGTGACCGCATGAAGCCAGCTCATTCAGCGACAGACGACGACGCGGCGATACGTCGTAGGCCGGTTGTAGGTCCGCAAGCCCACTGAGCCATTGGGATAGCTTGCGTCAGTGAACTGCAGCAGCGGTTCGTCGTCTACGGAGACCTCGAAGAGCGACCCTTGCGCGTGCACCTTGAGCCGGTACGCCTGATCGGTCGACACAGAGACAGAGGCCTGGTGGAGCGAGGTCCATCCGTCGTTCATGCGCCCGAGCACCACCTTATCGCCAGTTGGATAGAGCCCCACATAGTACTGTTGCCCGCCGTCATTGTTGGGGCTGATGTTTGCGGCGCGAAAGAGCAGTCCCGCATCACCTGAGCCTTCATTCGGCACCAGTGTGACCTCGACGGTGTAGTCGGTCCACTCCGGCTGCGGTCCGATCCATACCGCCGCGCCGCTCGTCGAGCTGGTGTTGACGAGCACGCCTGCGGCGAGGTCAAAGCTCCAGGTGCCGCGGCTTATCGTCCAGCGCGAATTCGGGTCGGTGGAGAAATCATCGAAGAAGAGCAGCTCGCTCTTACATTCGGGGATGGTGGGCGCAGGGTCTTCGAGGTCGTCGATCCCGTCACCATCGGTATCCTCAGCGAGCGGATCGGTGATGAAACCCGTGTCTTTGCCTTCGATCTCTGCGTCGTCGCTCAGTCCGTCGTCGTCATCATCGTCGTCGAGGCAGTCGGGGGTGGCATCGAGGTCTGTGTCGAGCCCGCTCTGTACGGCGTCGTCACTGTCATCACAATCCGCGAGCGTGCTCGAGGCGGCAGTGAAGCCAGCGGGGAGTGCAGCGCCCGTGCAGAGGAGCTGCTCCCCTCCCACGGTATAGCCGTCGTCATCTTCGTCACGAAAACCAGGCAGCAGTTGCCAGCGCCCCTCGTCATGAGGAGCACAGTCGGGTCCGAGGAGGCAACCGCTGCCGTAGCCATCGTTGTCGTCGTCAAGGCACTGCGGTCCGCTGTCTGTGGATGGTTGGCCCCCGTCACCGCCGTCTTGCGGTCCGATCGGCAGCGACCCTCCGTCGAGGTCACCGCCGGCATCGACACTGGTTCCTGCATCGACGCTGGTTCCTGCATCGACGCTGGTTCCTGCATCGACGC
>JBMTAX010000151.1:0-7019 GCA_049429145.1 Myxococcota bacterium | reverse complement strand
GTTGCTGAAAGAGACACACCACCGCGTGAAGAACAACCTGCAGGTGATTTCGAGCCTGCTCTCCATGCAGGCAGAGCGCAGCCCGACGGAAACCGTGAAGCAGGAGCTGCGCGACACAATGTCGCGTGTCCGCGCCATGGGGCTTGTGCACCAAATGCTCTACGGCGGCTACGACCTCGTGCACGTCGACTTGCATGGCTATCTTGAGGCGATCGTGTGGGAGCTGCGAGCCATATTTGACCGCGATGCGGACATCCATGTCGACGCGGCGCCCGCCGCCTTCACCCTCGAGCAAGCGGTGCCCTTTGGGTTGATCGTCAATGAGCTGCTGACCAATGCCTGCAAGCACGGGCGGTCAGAAGACGGCAGGGCGCGCGTTCGCCTTTCGCTTCACGCCGATGAGTTCGGCGTGCTGCTCGAGGTGAGCGATGGGGGGCCCGGGTTCCCCTCGGGCCGCGCTCCCCTCGACGGGAGTGGGTCGCTTGGCATGACCTTGCTGACCGCGCTCTCGCGGCAGCTCGACGCGACCCTCGTTTGCCACCCGGGTCCAGGGGCGAAGATCACCTTGCGCATTCCCCCCCGCGTGGAGCGGCCGAGGCACGCCCCCACCCGCTGAGCCCAGGGCCTCAGGCCCGGTAAGTGGGCTTCGTGCGACGACGTGTGGGTCGAGTAACTGCGGGCGTAGATCTGCACAACCCACGTCACCCCCGCGCGATAATCATTACGGCTTTGCCACGGCTCGTCGTTCTCGTCGGGCAAAGTCTGTTTTCCTGAGGGTGTCGCACCATGGCCAAGATCTCCTCGACCACCCCGGCCTCCAAACGGTCACGGGTCCGGGATGAAGATTCGAGCGCTACGGGGAACATCGACGCAAAAGCCGAGTCGAAACGCTCCAGCAAGAGCAAGGCTGCAGAGGCAACGAAGGCCCCGAGGGGCGAGCCTGACCGCTACGTCGCCAGCAAGAAGGGCGATGTCACGGCGAGTTCGGTAGGCCGAACCAAGTCGAAGGAGGCGGAGCGCCTCACTCCTTCGAAGACCAGCTCCCCCGCAAATGGCCCGCGGCCCCACAAGGGCCTGAAGAGTGACCCGCCACGCGCGGGTACCGCAGCGAAGCCAGATGGCACCGTCCTGCGTGATGCAGATGGCGTTTCGCTGCGGGGCAAGCCGACCACCGTGTACACCACCTCCACCGATGCAAGACGTGGAGACAAAGGGAATGCGCCCTCCCTCGACGATCGGCGCGACTCTCTTCGGTCGACCATCAATGAAGAGGCGGCGGCAGGGCGGGTTTCGTCTTCGCTGACGAAGAAGGGGACCTTGCGGGTCAAGGGAAGCGACCGCGGTGACAACATCACGGTGGATCGCAATGGAGACACCCTTACCGTTCGTTCCGGCGAGAAGACCATCGGCAGCTACTCCGCCAGCGAGGTGCAGAAGGTAAAAATCGAGGCCAGGAAGGGGAACGACCGCGTCAACGTGGACGGGCTCGACGATACCGCCGTCTCGCTCCAGACCGGACGTGGCGCTGATGTCGCGCGGGTGATCGACACGAAGGGCACGCGGGTGAAAACCGGAGACGGCGCTGACGTCGTCGAACTTGCGGGGACAGTGGGCACAAAGGTCAGCACTGGCAACGGCGGCGACACCATCCACGACGTCGGCTCGCGCGACCTACTTCTGAAGGCCGGTGGTGGAGGCGACAAACTCCGCCTGACCGGGAGCCTCGACAGCAAGGTCCAGGGCGGTGGTGGCCGCGACATGGCAGTGCTGGTCGACGTAAACAACGTGCGCGCCGAGCGAACTCGGATAAGCGTTCACACCAGCGCAGCGCCACCGCAGGCGTCCTCCGCGCGAGACCTCACGGGCGTGGAAGACCTCGCTCCCTTCTCCGGTGATAGCGGCGCAAGAAGTATCTCTTCCAAGGGTGGCGGAGCGCTGGTGAACACACCGCTTCCTGAGCGTCCATCGCTGCCCTCGACTCCCTTCCCCGCTCCTCGACGTGGTCTTGGTACCCTTCCTCCCCAGACGGGTACTCTGTCATCGTCGATTCCTTCGCAGCCGATTCCTTCGCAGGCCAATCTGGTGCTGCCTGAAGGGCCGCCCACGGTGATCACCCCGCCGGTCCGTCACGAAGACCAGCTCGACCTCAGCGATGTGACGCTAGGCGCCGCGGGCGGGCCGGGCTTTCTCCCTGGACCGGGAGGACCGCCGGTCACCGTGGGTCGGCGGGATGATCCAGTGCTTGTGCGCGGGCCGGCTCTCGAGGCACCGCCGTCGCTCGGAGGCGGAGGGTTTTCCCCTTTGCCCGCCCCTGTCGGACCCCCTCCCGCGGCCGCCGGAGGTGAGAATGACGACGACGTCCTTGGCTTCTCGTCTTGAGGCGGGGAACACCTTCCAGCTTGGTTTCGGGTGCGGGAGGTGAGACAAACTCCGCATGTCTATGAGTCGACCTCCACCAGATGCCCACGCGGCAGACGAAGAACGGATCTACGGACTGCACGCGGCGCTCGCCGTTTTCCGCCATCGCAGGCAGGACATCCGTCGGGTGTACGTCGACGAAAGCCGCGTGAAGGAAGTGGGCACGCTGCTCCGCTGGTGTGCCAAGCACCGCGTGGCGTACCACGTCGTCGGCCCTGATAACCTCGAGCGGGTCACGAGGTCGACCCACCATGAGGGGATCTGTCTGCTCGCGCGCATCACAGCCGCGCCTTCCCTCGACGAGCTCCTGGTGCAGCTCGCCCCCACAGGTCCACAGCGACTCCTTTTGCTCGAGGACGTTCGAGATCCGCACAATGTGGGTGCCATCTTGCGTACCGCCGCGCACTTCGGGGTCAGCGCGGCTCTCCTCGTTGGGCAGACGGCCCAGCGCTCTGCCGCAATGCTGCGTACTGCCGAGGGCGGCGCCGAGGGAGTGCGCCTCATTCCGGTGGGCGCCATAGGCAGCGCGCTGAACAAGCTCGTCCACGCGGGTTACACGCTTCTCGCCACGACGTCCCATACCGAGCGCTCGCTCTACGGCACCCCGCTGCCCGATCGCGTATGCGTCATGCTCGGCAGCGAGCGTGACGGCGTGTCAAAGCCGCTGATGGCGCGGGCAGAGGCGGTCGTCGCCATTCCCGGTACCGGTGCGGTGGAGAGTCTCAACGTCGCCACCGCAGCGGCGGTGGTGCTCGCGGAGCTATGGCGACAACATCCAGAGCCTGCTGCCCCCATCACGCTGTCGGCCACGCGTCCCGCAGCCTCCGCGCCTCCTGCTGCGGTGACCATCGCCAAGCCGCGCACGTCCAAAGGGGGGGCGCCCAGACCGGGACGTAGGCCGCGCTCGTCGTGATGGGTGCTTCTGCTCGACGCGCGTGGGTGGCGGTCACGAAACCACTGAGGGCCATGCGCTGCGCATCAGGCCCCCTCGCAGAACCTGACCGAGGCGCGTAGGCTCTGTCCCATGACGACGACCCTTCCCGCAAGTCAGCTCGCCACGCTGCGTGCCGTCTTTGGTGGCCAGATCCCCGGGGACAAAGAGGCCGCCATCCGCATGCTCGACGCGAGTCCGCTGGCACCGGCCGATGCCTCAGCCCGGGTCGCGCTGCGGGAGCAGCTGCAAGAACTCGCGGGCAAACAGCTCGACGCACTTCGTGTGGCCGGAGACAACGTCGCTGCGTCACGTCCCCTCGGCACTGGCCAGCAGCCATTGCCCTCCGCTCTGCGCCTCCGTCTCGCCGAACTCACTGGCACCAGCACACTGCAGGGGGCGCGGGCCAATGACGGGCTCAAGGCGGTGCTCACCCTCGCCGAGGCACAGCAAGCCGCTGCAATGCTGCACGGCCGCGCTGACATCCCTTGGTCATTTCTCGACGAGGGCTGCATGTTCCGCGCGCACTACGGTGCATGGCTCCTCGAACAAACCGGCTTCCAGGTCGACAAGATCGTGAGCCATAGCAAGAACGGTGGCGACCTGCGGCTCAACAGCTCAGCCCACCCCGCCGGGTTCACCCTCTCCATCTACCACATGGCCTTGTGCGTGGTCGTCGAGGAGAACGGTGAGCTCAAGCGCAAAGTGATCGACCCTGCATTCAGCGGGGAGCCCATGGACATCGCCGATTGGCATCGACACATGCAGGCCCCCGGCCGTGGACCACTCGAGACATACTTCATGCCGCGTTTCGTCGAGATGCCATGGCAGCTGGCTGAAGACGCTCCTACGGGGTGGAGTGAAGCTGGGCTGAATGCGGCGCGCACGTGGCACCAACGTATCCACGAGCATCCATTCTTCCAGGATCAGCAAGCGTGGTGCACAGAGCTCCAGGAGACATGGCAGATGATGGAGGAGAGCGCGAAGGACCACGCAGATCGCGTCTCCACACCGTCGCTGCCCGACGCCACGAGCTGACCTGGGCATCTGCGTGCCGCTGCCCGTAAGGCGCGCTGCTCAGGACGTCGGGAGCCCCTGCGGCCCCTGCACCGTGACGCGGTTTCGTCCTGCACGCTTCGACTCGTAGAGCAAGCGGTCGGCTTCAGCGAGCAAACCCTCAGGCGTCGAGGTTGCTCCGTGGGGACCTGTGGCGAGACCGAGGCTGACCGTCACTGGCAGTCTCTCGCCCTGCCACATGAATTCGGTCTGCTCCACCCGTTGCCGAATGCGTTCGGCGAGCACGACCCCGTTCTCGAGCGGGATCTCGCGCATCACCACCGCGAACTCTTCGCCGCCGTAGCGACCGAGCACGTCGTCACGGCGCACGCAGCTCTGCATGATCTGCGCGAGCTGCTGCAGCACATGGTCACCTGCCAGGTGCCCCCACGTGTCATTGATGCGCTTGAAGTGATCTGCGTCGATCAGGGCAAGAACGACGCTCTTCTTGTGGCGCACCGCAAACGCCAGCTCGGTGTTCAATGCCTCCATCAGGTACTTCTTGCTGTAGAGACCGGTGAGCCCATCTCGGGTCGCAGAGTCGTACTGGTGTTGTTGGAACTGCTGCTCAAGTTCGTCTTGCCACGCGAAGCGCAACATCGTTACCCGACCCACCTGCAGCCTGTCACCGTCGTGCAGCGTCCTCTCCCGGACCCGCTCCCCATTGACGAAGGTGCCATTGGTGCTGTCGAGGTCGCGTACGACGACATCATTGCCGCGCCATTCGACCGTGGCGTGGTTCCGCGAGACACCATCTTCGGGAAGGTGCAGGACGCAGTCGGCAGAGCGTCCAATGAGCAACGGCCCGTCGTCGATCGTGTACATGCGCCCTAGCCGGATGCCCGACAGCGCCAGCAGGCACGCAACCCGTCGCTCTCCGCCTACGAGCTTCGAGAGGCGCTCGATCTCTTCCATCGAGATCGCACCGGTTTTGGGGTTGTCGTCTTGCTGGGTCACCGTACCGACCTCACCTCTGCCTTCTTGACCAAGTCCTTCTATCATGAACCGTGCGGAGGGTGGGGGTAAAGCCCCCGATGAGACACACCCCTCTTGTGGCTCTGCGCGAGCCACCTCGGAATGAGTTCGACGCCACTAGACCACGCTGCCCCGCATCCGCTAACGGTGACACCGTGAACCGCAAACAGAACTCTCTTGGTCATACGTCGAGATCTCGCCCCCGTACCCTGTTGCTCTGGCAGCTACTGGGTCTCCTTATTGTCCTCGCCGCGGTGGCATTCGTCGTGGTGGGGCTCACCCGTTCGTCGCCACAGCCGCAGGTGAACGTTTCCCTGCAATACCCCGCCATCGGGCCCAAAAATGGGGCGACCATTCGGATGAGCGAGGGCGAGCGAGGCCTCTCGTCGATCCGCGTGGAACTTCAGCAGGGCGCTCATACCAAGGTGCTCGCGGAGGAGAGTTTCGTTCCACGGGCCCCCTGGGACTTCTTCGGGGACGTTGTCACCGAGCACACCGCAGCGGTCGAGCTTGGGAAAGAAGCGCATCCCGAGTTGGTAGAAGGAGAGGCAACGCTACGGGTGACCACCGCGCTCGCAGGCAACTGGCTCCGTTCCCCCGAGCCCCTCGTCACGGAGCGCCAGCTGCCGGTACGACTGACGCCGCCTCTTATCCAAGTCCAGAGCGAATTCATCTACGCGGCCCAAGGGCGCGTGGAGCTGGTCGTTTATCAGGTAGGTGAGAGCGCGACGAAAGATGGTGTCGAGGTGGATGAGTGGTTCTTTCCGGGTTTTCCCCTGCCTGGGGGCGGGCCACGCGAGCGATTCGCACTCTTTGCCATCCCTTACTACCTCGACGATCAAACAGCCGTTCGGCTCATGGCAGAGGACGAGCTCGGGAACCGGGCCGTTCGCACCGACTTCTTGCATCAGTTTTTCCCTCGGCCGCTCGGCAAAGACACCATTCAGCTCAATGACCGCTTCATGGCCAAAGTGGTGACGGAAATCTTGCCGCGCTCGAAGCTCCCCGACAAAGGAGACCTGTTGCAGAATTACCTACAACTCAATGGCGAGCTCAGACGTCAAAATGGGCTGGCCTTGCGCGAGATGGCTGCGAGAAGCGAGCAGCGTTTCCTCTGGCGAGAGCCATTTCTGCCCATGCGCAATGCAGCCGTCAAAGGTGCATTCGCCGATCGACGCACCTATTTGTTCGAAGGAAAATCCGTCGACACACAGGACCATCTCGGCTTCGATCTCGCCTCTGTCAGCCGCGCTCCCATCGAGGCGAGCAATGACGGCAAGGTGCTCTATGCCGACTATTTCGGCATTTACGGCAACTGCGTCGTCATAGATCACGGTTACGGACTCATGACGCTCTATGCGCATCTTTCGTCGATTTCGGTGAGCGCCGGGGAGGAGGTACGTCGAGGGCAAGAGGTGGGGCGTTCGGGTGCCACCGGTCTTGCAGGAGGAGATCATCTCCATTTCACGACGGCGCTACAGGGCTTGCCAGTGAATCCGATCGAGTGGTGGGACGCCCATTGGATACAAGATCGCCTCAAGCGGAAGCTCGGCGATGCGCTCCCATTCTCGGGCATGTGAAAGACGTTCGGGCAAGGGCCATAGGTGAGGCGCGCCCGTGCCCCTGCTCGCGCCTTCTC